>JBHENV010000150.1:0-4047 GCA_046261895.1 Candidatus Limnocylindria bacterium | reverse complement strand
GGGATAAGCACTGAAAGCATCTAAGTGCGAAGCTCGCCTCAAGATGAGGTTCCCCACTGGGTTAACCAGGTAAGACCGCAGCGAGACTAGCTGTTTGATAGGCCGCACGTGTAAGCGCAGCAATGCGTTGAGCGAAGCAGGTACTAATGGTCGAGGGCTTGACCTAGTTCACGCGACTAGCACGCTGCTGGATCGCGTTCGGAAGGGCCGGCATGGCCGCCCGTATCCAAGACGATCGTTGCTTCCATCCTTCGACGCACGCTCGATTGGCGTGAGGTCGACATTTGAAGATTTGTCCCGGTGACGCTAGCGGAGAGGTACCACCCGTTCCCATCCCGAACACGGAAGTTAAGCTTTCCAGCGCCGAAGATACTCGGGGGGCAACCCCCTGGGAAAATAGGTCGTCGCCGGGATATTTCATGCGTCAGCCCCGTCGGTCCTGCCGGCGGGGCTGTTGGTATCCTGCGAGTCGTGGATCGCGTCTGCCCGCTGCTCGGGCTCCAGCAGGATCGCCGGACGGCAATCGACGGTGTCGACCGCTCGCATTGCTGCTACGCCGAGGAGACGCCCATGTTGCTCGATCGCCAGCAGCAGGCACGCCTCTGTCTGACCGCCGATCACGAACGGTGTGAGCGCTACCTGGCGAACGCGACGCGGAACGGTGGATTGCGCCCGGCTCAGGCAGGGATCGTCGACGGCCTCGTCTCAACGCGACTGGTCCTGGCACCGGATCCGGCCTGGCGCGGCATCGCCGGCCGGGCCGGGCGCACGCCCACGGGTCAGCTGCTCGCCATCGGCGCAGCCGGCGTGGCGATCGGGATCGGTGGGGTGGCGATCGCCAACGGAGCCATCGGAGATCCGTTCGCGGACGCCGACGTGCCCGGATCGGCCGCCACCGCCGCAGCGGTGGACGGGTCACCCTCACCGACGTCAGTGAGCAGCGCGACGGCATCCGCCACGTCGACGCCAACCACGAGCGCCACGCCCAGCCCGGTGCCAACTGCCGTGGCAACGCCGGTCGCGACCGCTGTGCCAGGCCCCGTCCCGACGGTCCTGCATACGGCACCACCAACGGCACTACCGGCACCACCGGCACCACAGGCACCGCAGGAGACGTACGTCGTCCAGGATGACGACACCCTTGCGGCCATCGCCCAGCGCTTCGGCACGACCGTCGCCGCGCTGCAGGCTGCCAACGGCATCGAGGATGCGGACGAGATCATCATCGGCCAGGTGCTGGTCATCCCCTGACGCCCATCAGAAGGGCGGTTGGCAGGTCCGGCAGAACGTCGTGGCCTCGCTCCCGCCGATCTGTCGCAGCTCACGACCGCATTGAGGGCAGGGTTGGCCTCCCTTGAGGTGGACTTTGAGGAATTCTCGGTGCTGCGTCTGGATGTCCGGGGGGACAAGGACCCGGAGGCGATTCACCGCATCGGCGAGGACCGTTCGCATGGCGGTGTAGAGACGCTCGATGTCATCAGGCTTGAGGGTGCTTCGACGGCGGAACGGGGCCAGGCGAGCCTCCCACAGGATCTCGTCGCTGTACGCGTTTCCGATGCCGGCCACGAATCGGCTGTTTCGGAGGAGCGGCTTCAGCTCTCCGGGATGCCGCCGAATCCGCTCGCGGAATCGGTCGAGCGACAGATCCGGCTCGTCGGCATCCGGCCCCATCTCTGCCCAGCCAGGAATGTCGTCGAGCCGATCCGGTGGCATCAGGTAGAGCTTGCCGAGCATCTCCCGATCGACGTAGCGCAGATCCTCTCCGCCGTCGAGCCGCAGGCGGAGGCCGGTGCGGGCCCGCACCCGCTCACCGCTCGGCAGCAGCCAGAAGCGACCTGCCAGCATCGCGTTGACGGCCAGGATCATTTCAGCGCCGTTGGACCGCCTCAAGCCGATCAGCAGGAACTTGCCGCGGCGACGGGTCGCGCCGACCGTCGCTCCGTTCAGGCCGTGGAGCTCGTCGGGCGTCGCGCGCAGCAGAATCGGGGTCGGTGCGGATGCCTCGAGCACCGTGCGGCCGGCCACCCGTCGGACCAGCTCCTCCGCCACCACGGTCAGGTCGGGCAGCTCAGGCATCGGTCGAGGGGGTCATTGACCGTATGGTATGCTACTCGGGCCGTGTGGCAGACAAACCCATAGTCGCGTGCGAGCGCGTCGATCCGTCGGCAGGCGTAAAGGAGCACCGAGTCGGTTCTGCTGGAGACCACCAGGACGCACCTGAGCATCGACCGGTGATGGACGCCCTCTGCGCGGAGGGCGTCTTCTGTTGCCACGGACTTTGATCGACAGGAGCGTACTGAACAGTTGAGCCAAGAGACGAACGAGGCGTTGCGCCCACCCGAGGATCCTGAGCAGCAGGCTCAGGGGCCCGCCACCGACGAGCCCGCCAGCGAACCGCAGGCGGCCAGCGCGGAGGCTCCGACTGAGACGGCAGCCGAACGACCGGTCGAGGCGAGCGACGCCGGCAGGCCCCCCGCACCCGCTGCGGCGACTGCTGATCCGATGGGGGCCGGCGCCGACGAAGGCGTCGCCACCGATCCGGACGTGGTCGAGCCGACGGCGGCTGCGGAAGCCGATTCGGCCGACGCCACAGGCCCCGTTGCGGCGCATGAGCCTGTTGCAGCTGCGACGCCAGAGCAGCCGGCTGAGCCTGCCGTCGTCGAGGCGCCAGTGGCCCAGCCGGAGGCACCCGCCGCGGAAGACGAAGAGCCGGTCGCGGTGCCTCCCACGAACGAGTCGATGACCATGGCCGAGCTGCTTGACCATCCCGACAACGAGGTCAAGAGCCTCAAGCACGGGGACGTCGTCGAGGGAACTGTGGTACGGATCGACCCGGACGAGATCCTGGTCGACTTCGGCGGCAAGAGCGAGGGTGTCGTCAGCAACCGGGAGCTCATGAATCGCCGCGGTCCGCGCGATACGGACGACAGCCGGCCTGAGCTGAACGTGGGGGACGAGGTCCTCGTCTATGTCCTCCAGCCGGAGTCGCCGGAGGGCCACGCGGTCCTCTCGCTGCGGCGTGCCGGGCTCGAGCGCAAGTGGCGCGCGATGCAGGAGCGCTTCGATGCCGGTGAGATCGTCGAGGCCCGCGTCATCGACCACAACAAGGGCGGCCTGATCGTCGATCTCGGCGTGCGCGGCTTCGTGCCGATCAGCCAGATCGTCGACTTCCCGCGGCGTCCGCGGGACGAGCAGCCGCGTGACGCGGCGCAGGAGATCGCGGAGAAGCTCCAGCCGTTCGTCGGTCGGACGCTGCGGCTGAAGATCCTCGAGGTCAATCGCAAGGCGAACCGTCTCATCCTGTCAGAGAAGGTCGCTCTCTACGAGGAGCGCCGCGAGAAGCGCGATGAGCTGTTCAGCAGCCTCGAGACCGGTCAGCGCGTGACCGGCGTGGTGCGCTCGATCGCTCCGTTCGGGGTCTTTGTCGACCTTGGCGGCATCGACGGGCTGGTCCACAAGAGCGAGCTCTCCTGGAACAAGGTCAACAACCCCGAGACCGCCCACCAGATCGGGGACGAGGTCGAGGCCGAGGTCATCGACATCAACCACAAGCGTGGTCGGATCAGCCTCTCGATCCGTCGTCTCCAGCCCGATCCGTGGCAGGAATCGGTCGCGAAGTTCAAGATCGGGGACGTCATCGAGGGCACCGTCACCAAGCTGGTCAACTTCGGTGCGTTCGTGCGCGTGGAGGAGGGTCTCGAAGGCCTGATTCATATCAGCGAACTGTCTCATCAGCGCGTGGCCCATCCGGGTGACGTCGTGCAGGAGAACCAGGCGATCAAGCTGCGCATCATCAGTTTGGACTCGGAGCGTCATCGCCTGGGCCTGAGTTTGAAGCAGGCCGAGGACCGGCCGGCCCCGGCACCCCGCGAGGAGCGCCCGCGTCGGGAGCGCCCGCCGCGGCGGGATCGGTTCGAGTACCGGCCGGAGGACGCGACCGCGGAGCCAGAGGGCGGCATCGACAGCACGATGGCGGCGGCCTTTGCCAGCTCCGGGCTGCTCGATCAATTCCGCTCGAGCGACGAGACGGACTCGGAGCCGCCCCCC
>JBHENV010000149.1:0-3829 GCA_046261895.1 Candidatus Limnocylindria bacterium | reverse complement strand
CTCGTCGAAGATGACGCAGCCCGTGCCGGCGGCCGCGATCCGTTCGATGAGGTCGATGGCGTTGGGATGCAGCAGGTCGTGGAGGTCAACCTCGCCGCTCTCGAGGGCACGTCGCTTCTCTCGGAGGGCGTGCTTGCTGAGCTGTCGTCGGTAGACCTGTTCGGAGCGCTGGAGGATGTCGGCCAGGTAGGCGTCGGTGCTCTCCTCGGAGCGGCCGCCTTCCTCGACGAGCTCGCGCCGCCACGCGGCGAGGCCCAATCGGTCCAGGAACTCGCGTTCCTGCGACTGCGTCGAGAGGCTCTGATAGGTCAGGTTGCTGATCGTGCCCAAGCGGGCCGAATCGGTTGAGACCTGTGCGAGCGCATCGGTCTGCTCGTCACCTTCCGGCAGGAAGAGGCGAACCTTCTCGCGCCATTGCTCCTGGATGGTGGTGGTGGGCGAGAACGTCACCGCAGGGAGACCGATGCGACGGGCGATCTCGATCCCCACCAACGTCTTGCCCGAGCCTGGCGGGGATACCACATGAAAAGTGCGCTTCGTCGGGTCCCGGTGCTCGAAGAGATCGAGCACCATGCGCTGATACTTCCGCCAGTCGAAGCGGAAGTCCATGGCCTCGTAGAGGCCGGCTCCCTTAGTCAGCACGGCATCGCACTATCAGAACTAGAGCCGGTCGCCGGCGTTGACGCGCCGGGCGGCGGCGATGGCCCGTTGGCGTTCGGCGCTCCGCGCGTAGCGGGACAGCATCTCGCGGCTGCGCCAGCCGGCCAGGGCCATGACCTCCGACAGCGCCTCGTGGGCGTAGGTGTGGCGGAACAGGTGCGGATGGAGCCGGTTGACGCC
Organism: Candidatus Limnocylindria bacterium; assembly: GCA_046261895.1. GTDB lineage: Bacteria > Chloroflexota > Limnocylindria > QHBO01 > QHBO01 > JACDBZ01. The sequence goes on along the minus strand of JBHENV010000149.1, from coordinate 2,989 downwards.
GGCCGCTCGACCGCGGCGGCGGAGGACCTGGGAGATGCCGGATTGGGCCAGGCGACCCTTCTGGCCGAGCCACAGCCAGGGCAGATCGGCGAAGCGGTGGCGGGTACGCAGGCGCAGGTAGCGATCGACCGCCTTGACCGCCTTGGGCGACAGGAACGCCAGCCGCTCGCGACCTGCGAAGTATGGAGTCCAGTCGCGACCATCGGGACCCACTGTCCATCCGGTGCCCTATCACCGCCGCCAGCTCCTACGCTCGGCTAGCAACGAACTGATGGGTCATCGGCGACCAGCTCCCGGTACGCCGCCAGGCAGCGCTGGGCGCACTGGGCCCACGTCCACCGCGCTAGCACTCGATCGCGAGCCCGTGCGCCCATGCGAGCCGCCCGAGCCGGATCGCCGAGGAGCGTGTCGATGCGCTGGCGCAGCGCGGTCCCGTCGCCGGGCGGGACCAGGAAGCCGGTCTCCCCGTCTTCGACGACCTCGGCCAGTCCGCCGACGCGACTCGCGATGACCGGGGTGCCGCTCGCCATCGCCTCCAAGGCGACGAGCCCCAGCAGCTCGGAGACGACGATCGTTCGCCCGTAGCAGGTGCGCTCCACTGATGGCAGCACGAGCGCGACCGCCCGCTGATACAGGCTGGCCAGCTCCACGTCGTCGACCGCGCCGGCAAACCGCACGCGCCGACCCGCGGCGAGCGAACGGAGCAGATCGGGATAGTCCCGCTCCGGAAGGTCCTGGTCGTGTCCCTCGCTGCCGACGACGGTCAGGAAGGCATCGGGCGGCAGCGCACGAATGAGCACGTCGACGCCCTTGTGCGGGGTCAGTCGGCCCACGAACAACAGGCGGTCGCGCGGAGCAGTGGGCTCTGGCGCATATCGGTCCGGGTCCACGCCGCCGTAGATGACGCGGGTCTTCGCCGCCGGGGAGCCGATCTCTGCGGCCGAGTAGCGCGACACGGTCAGGAACCGGTCGTAGAGTCGCGGAAGAAGCCCGGCCCACTCGCTGCCCTGCAATCCGTGATCGGTCACGACCGCATGGTGGCCGCGAACGCGGGCCGTCAGTGCCGCGAGCGCACTGGCCGGGCTCCGCATCTGGTGGGCGTGGACGATATCTGCCCGGCCGATGAATCGGGGAAGCGATGGTACGATCGTCCGCGCCGGGTGGCCGCCGAAGTGGCCGAGCGGGCGCAGGACCCGAACCCGTAGTCGGCCCTCGCGCCCATCGCCGGCCGCGTCTCCGAAGGTGATGAGCTCGCAATCGACCTCCTCCGCCAGCGCCCGGGCGAGCTCCAGCGGATATCGCTCGCCGCCGCCGAACAGACCTCCCGAACCGAATGCCGTCGGAGCGACATGAATGACGCGCACGCAGCTCGCGCTCCTAACCCTGGGTGACCCGGCGCGGGTCACGGGCGGCTATCTCTTCCACCGTCGGCTCGCCAACCGGGCGCCACAGCACGACATGGAGGTCACGTTCGTCTCGGTCCCGGATCTGCCGCTGGCATGGGCGATGGCGACGGGTCCGCGCTGGCTGGGTCATCCCGCGCTCGAGCGCGCCGATGCCCTCGTCCTGGACAGCATCGCCGCCGCGCCCGCGGCTCCCTGGCTTGGTCGCCTGCGAATGCCGATTCTCGGCATGCTTCACCAGCCGCTGGGCGGAATGGACACGGGCCAGCTGGCCCGATCGGTCCGGGCGCCGTTCGACCGGTGGGCGTACCGGCGCGCGGAGCTGCTGATGGTAGCCAGCGAGTGGCTGGCCGAGCAGCTGGCTGTCGCCGGCATCGCCAGGTCCCGCCTGCTGGTCGTGCCGCCCGGCAAGGACCCCGCTTCGGCCCAGGCCGGCTCGCCTGGCGACGAGACGCCGGGGATGTCGTCGGAGCTGCGTCACGGCCGCCGAATGGCGGCGCTGTGCGTGGCGAACTGGCTGCCGCGCAAGGGCATCCTCCAGCTCCTGGAGGCCGTGGCCAACGTACCGGAGGAGCTCCTCACGCTCCACCTGGTCGGCGAAACGGCGACTCCCGGCCCGTACGCCAGGCGCATCCGCCGCCGGCTGGCCCAACCGGACCTGGCGGGACGCGTCGAGGTGCATGGGATCATCCCGGCGGCCGCAGTCGCCCGGATGTATCGAGGGGTCGATACGTTCGTCCTTCCGAGCTTCGAGGAGCCGTATGGCACGGTGTGGGGCGAGGGCATGGCAGCCGGGCTTCCGGTCGTCGGTTGGCACGCGGGCAATCTTCCCTTCCTGGCCGATCACGAACGCGAGGGCCTGCTCGCCCCGGTCGGCGACGTGCCCGCGCTCAGCCGGGCCATCGAGCGGCTTGCGCTCGATCCCCAGCTGCGGGGCGCGTTGGGAAGCGCGGCTCGCGAGCGCGCCGCCTCCCGCCCAACGTGGGACGAGACGGCCGACCTCTTCTTCACCGCCGTTGCGCAGGTTCTGCGCGGGCAACCAAGTCCGCCACCTGCCGGAGGTCCGTGACGACACGGTGAGGGCCGGTCTCGGTCGGTCCCGACGTGCCCGCGCCGGTGCGCCGGACGAGAATTGTGCTGATGCCGAGCCGAGCGGCGCCGTCGAGCTGCTCCGGCTCATCATCGACCAGTGTCGCGTCGGGGGCATCAACCCCAAGCCTGCGCAGGGCCACCCCGAGCAAATCCGGCTTAAGCAGACCCGCCTCGCAGGAGGCGAAGACCTCATCGACGCGCCAGCGGAGGCCCAGCGCATCGACGACGCTCGCGGCCTCGGCCGACGCGTTGGTGACGATCGCAAGCCGTGTCCCCGAGGAGCGGACGAGGCCGAGGGCGAGCAGGGCTTCCGGGTAGGGCCGCACGCCGCGGCGCCAGTTCTCGCGTTCCTCGTCCGCGAGCTCGGCGAGCAGGCTCGCCGACACCGTCGGCCGGCTGCCACCCGAGGCCGCGGAGAAGATCGCCGCCAGGTCATCGGCGAGCGAGCCGTAGGTCCCCGCCATCCGCGCAGCATGGGTGCTGTCCCAGGCGCG
>JBHENV010000148.1:0-14749 GCA_046261895.1 Candidatus Limnocylindria bacterium | reverse complement strand
GACGGCGCGCGCTGGTTGACCGCGAGCGGCGACGTCGTGCTCGGCCGATCCTGACGAGCGCTGCGTCGGCCCGCGTCCGCCGGGGGGCCTGACACCCTGCCGCGCCACCCGCACCGCGGGGCTGGCAACCATGGAGAGCGGCTCCCTCGCGATCTGTTCGCCCCACGGGTGAGATCGCGACGGAGCCCGGTCGATTGCGTCGTTCGGTTGACGTTAGCCCCGCCTGGCGGGTGAACCGACCGGCCCGTGCGCCGTGCGACCCATCGGTCGATCCCTCTCAGGTGCCGTGAAGCTGCGGCAGGATCTCGGCGGAGATGCGCTCGAGGCGAGACGTATCGGCCACGCCGCGGACGCTGAAGATCACATGCTGGGCGCCCGCCTCGCCGAGCTGCCCGAAGCGCTCGACGGTCGCATCGCTCGACTCTGCCTCCGGATCGACGCTGGTGAGCACGGTCCTCTCGATCTCATCGTATGGGCGATCGAGCCGTTCGCAGTGCTGCCGCAGGATCGCGAGCTTGGCGCGCACGAACTCGGGAGAGCGGCCGAAGATGTTGCAGGCGTCGGCGTATTGCGCCACCAGGCGCAGGGTCTTGCGCTCTCCCCCGCCCCCGACCAGGATCGGCACGCGCGGGCGGCTGATGGATTGCGGCGAGTTGACGAGGTGCGTGGCGGTCACGCGCCTGCCGTCGAAGCGCCCCGCGCTGCCGCTGCCGCCCGACCACATCTCGTGCGCCATGCGCAGGGTGTCCTCCAGCCACTCGAAGCGCTCGCCCAGGGGCGGAAACGGGAAGCCAAGCCCCTTCGACTCGTGCACGTTCCAGGCGGCGCCAATCCCAAACCAGGCGCGGCCGCCGGACAGCACGTCGAGGGTGGTGGTCGCCTTGATCCAGAGCCCCGGGGCACGGTAATGGACGCCGCCGACCATCAGGCCCAGGCGCGCTCGGTCGGTGTGTGCCGCCAGGAAGCCGAGCGCCGTCTGGCCCTCGAGCATCGGCGCCTCCGGCGGGCCAAGGCCGCGGATCTGGAAGAAGTGGTCCATCACCCAGATCGAGTCGAAGCCGGCGTCATCGGCCGCTCGCCCGACGCGCGCCAGCGTAGGACCGATGGCGGGCGCGCCGCCGGGCCAGGTGAACTGGTTGATTTGGAGCCCGAATTTCATCTGGCCCCCATCCTGCCACGGTGGTACGTCCCGTGCTTCGTGGAGGATCATGCCAGCGAACGAGTTGATCGGCGATCGCTACCGTCTCGTCGAGCAGATCGGCAGGGGCGGGATGGCGGCCGTCTATCGCGGCCACGACGAGCAGCTGGATCGTGCCGTGGCGGTGAAGGTCATGCGCGCCGATCTGGGGGAGGATCCGCTCTTCGTGCAGCGCTTCGAGGCGGAGGCGCGCCGAGCTGCATCCGTCTCCCATCCCAACGTCGTCTCGGTGTACGACGTCGGAACCGATGGCGCCCCATACATGGTGATGGAGCTCGTCGAGGGCGGTGACCTTGCCACGAGGCTCAAGCGCGATGGACGCATGGAGCCCGAACGCGCCGCCCGCCTGGCTGTCGGCGCGGCAGCCGCCCTCCAGGCGGCGCATGACGCGGGTCTGGTTCATCGCGACGTGAAGCCGGGCAACATCCTGCTCGGCGCGAATGGGCAGGCGATGGTCGCCGACTTCGGGATCGCACGAGCGACCGGCGAGGACAGCATGACGAAGACCGGGGCGATGCTCGGATCGGTCGAGTACTTCAGCCCGGAGCAGGCTCGTGGCGAGCGGGCCGGCCCGGCCAGCGACATCTACGCGCTGGGGGTGGTGCTCTACGAGCTGCTGACCGGCCAGCGCGCATTCAGCGGTGACTCGGCGTACGCGGTCGCCACGGCACGCCTGCGCCAGCCGCCGCCCGACCCGCGGACGGTGGTGCCGGATCTGCCGGCCGAGCTCGCCGCCATCGTGACGCGTGCCATGGCGCGCGATCCGGCTCGGCGCTTCCCATCGGCCGATGCGCTGCGGTCGGCGCTGCTTGGCTGGCTCGAACGGTTCGACGCGCCGGTCGTCGTGGCGCCCCCATCGACAGGCGTGGCGGAGCTCACGCCGGTGGCTCCCGCACCATCGACATCGCGGCCTGCTGAGCGTCGGCGTCGGATCGCCCCGGTCTGGGCGCTCGCGCTCTTGCTCCTTGCGCTGATCGGCGGCGGGTACCTCGGTGGTCGCCTGCTGCCCGACGGAGGCGAGACCCCCGCCCTGCCGGGCATCGTTGCCGGGTCACCCGAAGGAGCGGTGGCGGAAGCGACGCCCTCGGAGTCCCCGTCGCCGTCGCCTGGCACGCCGACCCCGAGCCCGACCCCGACCCTCTCGCCCTCGCCGGTCCCAACGGTTGCGGCAACCCCGCCACCGGTGGCCGCGACCCCGGTGCCGACGCAGGTGCCGGCGACACCCGCGCCGATCGCCGCCGCGGCGCCGGCCGATGCCGTGTCCGCCTTCTACGGTCACGTGGCGGCCGGACGATTCGACCAGGCCTACTCGCTGTGGAGCGCTCGGATGAAGGACGTGTATCCGCGCCAGGGCAACCTTGACGGCCGGTTCGCCGATACCGCGGACATCACGTTCCAGACACTGCAAACGGTCGACCAGACGGCGACGGCCGCCACGGTCCAGGCGAACTTCACGGAGACCTACGATTCCGGCTCATCGCGCAACTTCGTCGGATTCTGGCGGCTCGTCCGGGTCGACGGTCGATGGCTGCTGGACGAGCCGAACTACTAGCCCGAGGCGGCGATCTCCAGGCGCACCATTGCGATCGACAGCTCGTCGGTGGCGATGCGATTGCGACCGGCATGCTTGGCGAGATAGAGCGCGGTGTCCGCGCGGCGCAGGAGCGGCTCGGGATCGCGACCATCGGCCGGATCGCACAGCGCGACGCCCCCGGAGATCGTGAACGGCGGTAGCCCCTCGGCCTCCTCCGCCCCGATGCGGACTCGCTCCGCCACTGCGATCGCGCTGGACAGGTCGAGCTCGGGGAGCAGGACCAGGAATTCTTCGCCGCCGAAGCGGAAGGCCAGGTCCGTGCCACGAGTGGCAAGCCGCAGGATCGCCCCCAACCGTACGAGCGCCGTGTCGCCGGCGAGGTGCCCATGCTCGTCGTTATACGCCTTGAAGTGGTCGAGATCGAACAGGATCAGCGCAAAGCGCCTCGGACGGAGGCGATCACCCTGATCGAGGAGGCGTGCGAGCGCCTCGTCGAGCGCCATGCGGTTGCCGATCCCGGTCAGCGAGTCGCGCCGCGCGACCTCATTCAGCTCGCGGTTCAGCGCGGTGACATGCGCCTCCTGGCGCTGCGCATATCGGCTCAGACCGCGAAGCACGAACTGCTGCTCCAGCATGCGGCGCAGCCGTCCATGCCAGAGCCGGTGGCCGATGAAGCTGGTGGCCGCGGCCATGAGCACCGCCACCATCAGGTTGACCCGGTCGGTCGGCGCCAGCGCGACGCCGAGCGGACTGAGCACGAACGCGACCGAGAGCCCCACGCACGAAGTCAGAGCGATGACGTGCCAGCGCTGGGGCCAGGGCAGGAACAGCCCGACGCCGACGAGGATGATCGCGAGCTGAGCCGTGCCGAGCATCCGGCCGTCCGGCGTCAACGCGTGACCGAGCAGCGCGACACTGAATACGGCGAGCATCGTCACCAATCCGAGCGGTTCGGCCCGCACGCGACCGCGATGGGAGATGAACGCAGCGGCCGCGCTCATGGCAGCGGTGGCCAGGGAGAACGGCAGGAGGGCGAGGACACCGCGCGTTCCGATCAGCAGGTTCGCGCCGAGATCCACGCCGAGCAGGACCGCGATGAGGCTGGCGCTGAGCGTCACGGCTCGCCGCATGGCGCGCCGCTCCGCGGCATTCACGCGACGACCAATGTTGGCCGGAATGGGATGGCGACGGTCCGCCGGATTCGGCCAGATTGGCGAGAGCATTCTCCGATAGTGGCGTTCCGCGGCCGGTTCTCAATCCATCGATGGTCCTGCCGGCGATGGCACGCGGCCTGCCATTGAGCGAGGCAGGAGGTGATCCATGACGCAGCGCGGAAGCACCAACACGACCCAGGGGGAGACGATGGGGCCCGACCAGGAGCCGGTCGAGGCCGGCGACCAGGACCCGGCAGTCCGCGACCCTCGACCGGACGGACCGATGAACCAGCCGGTCGACGAGGAGCAGGCGAGCGACGAATTCGGCGAGAGCCCGGACGCCGCGTACGGGCGGCGCGAGGGACAGGCCGATCCGGAGGCAACCGGCTAGAGGATGTCGTGCTCGCGGTGATCGAATGCGCGGTCGGGACGAAACGCGTTGGTGTCGCGGTCGGCACGGCCGGTGAGAAGGTCGACGACGAGGCGGCTGCCACCGGCGCCCGCCATGATCCCGTGCCCGGAGTAGCCGCCGTTGAGGTGGAGGCCGTCCGGGCCGATCGGTCCCAGGTATGCACGGCGATCCGGCGTGTACTCGTACTGGCCGGCCTGCAGGAACCAATGCACGGCTGAGGCGCCCCCACCCCACGCGTCGCGCCAGAAGGGTGCCACCCGCGCCAGGGCGTGCTCTGAGCTCGGATCGAGCAGGCCGAACGCCCAATCGTGGTCGATCGGCACGGGGTCGCATGGATCCGCGGGACGCTCGGCGGGATCGGTGAAGAGCGCCAGGCAGCCCTGCATCGACGGACGCCAGTGGGCAGCGGTCTCCTCCTCGATCGTCATCGGTGCGTCTGGCGGCACCGCCGGCAGCTGCGGGATGACCAGCTTCTGCCTCCGGGTCGGCCTGATCGCGACCTCGACGCCGGCCAGGGCGGCAACGTCGGCGACGAATGGCCCGGCCGCCACGACCACCGCGTCCGTGGCAACCTCCCCGCGCGACGTTCGGACGCCGCTGACACGTTCGCCGTCGTGCGCGATACCGGTCACCTTGGCCCGGGTGACGAAGGTGGCGCCGCCGCCGGGCGTCGCATCGGGAATGCGCGCCGCATGTGACGCGGCCGCGGCGTATCCGGCAGTCAGCCGCTTCACGTCGAGCCATCCATCGTCGGGCCGGTAGCGCGCACCGCGCACGTCCGCCGAGAGCCACGGCCATCGAGCACGCGCCTCATCTCCAGACAGCAGCGCGACATCGGTGAGGCCCCATTCGCGTTGACGGACAACGAGCCGCCGTGATCGCTCGAGGGTCGCATCCGTCAGGGAGCAGAACAGGTAACCGCCGTGACGCAGACCCAGGTCCCAGCCGTCGAGCCCGCTGCGCTCGGCGAACGCGTCGAAGAGCTGGATCCCCTCGCGCACCATCGCGATCTCCTCGGGGTTGTCGAACTGGAGCCGGAAGGCGCCCGTCGACGCGGACGTGGTCAACGTGCCCAGGGCCGCGCGCCGCTCGAGCACGAGAGCGCGAAGCCCGGCGCGCGCGGCGAAGAACGCGGTTGCGCAACCCACGATGCCACCGCCAATGATGACCACGTCGGCCGTTGCGGGCGGATCGGCCGCGAATCTCACCATGGGCTCGTGCACGCCGGCAGCGTACCAAGCCGCCATGCCTCGGCCGAGATGCTCTGGCCTCGATAGATCGGGGCAAGACCGGCTGACCGCGTAGGATCAGCGGATGGGAGCACCAGGCGAACGAGCCGACGTCGTCATCGTCGGCGGCGCGATCATCGGCTCGTCGGTGGCCACCTTTCTGGCATCCCGTCCCGACTTCGAGGGACGGATCGTGGTGGTCGAGCGGGACCCGACGTTTCGGACGTCGTCCACGGCACTCTCCGCGGCGAGCATCCGGCAACAGTTCAGCACCCCGCTCAACATCGAGATCAGCCGCTTCGGGATCGACTTCATCCGGCACTTGGACCGATGGCTCGCGGTCGACGGCGAGGCACCCGAGATCGACTTCGTCGAGAACGGCTACCTCTTCCTGGCGACCGCCGCCGGACTCGCGACGCTCGAGCACAACCACTCGGTCCAGCGCGCGCTCGGCGTCGAGGTCCAGCTGATCGGCCCCCGCGAGCTGCGATCCCGCTTCGCTTGGCTGCGGGTCGATGACCTGGCGGGGGGCTCGCTCGGCCTCGGCGGCGAGGGCTGGTTCGATGCGCACGCACTGCTCCAGGGCGTTCGGCGCAAGGCACGGGCGCTGGGCGTGGTGGAGCGTGCCGGCGAGGTCGTGGGGCTCGGCCGTGACGGCGATCGGATCACCGGGGTGCGGTTGGCCGACGGGACGCTCATCGGCGCCGACTGGGTCGTCAACGCCGCCGGACCGCGCGCCGCCGACGTTGCTGCGCTCGCCGGCGTGGACCTGCCGGTCCGACCCAGGAAGCGGCACGTCTACCACGTCGCCGCACCGGTCAGCCTCGGTGCGGCGCCGCTCACCATCGATCCCTCCGGCGTCTACTTCCGGCCGGAGGGGGCGACCTACATCTGCGGCTTCTCGCCCCGGGACGCCACGGCCGATCCCGACACCCTTGACCTGACGACCGACCGCGCCCAATTCGAGTCGTTCGTATGGCCGACCCTGGCGCACCGGGTACCGGCCTTCGATCGGCTCCGGCTGCTCGACACGTGGGCCGGCCACTACGAGGTGAATGTCCTCGACGCGAACGCGATCATCGGACCGCACCCGGAGATATCGAACCTCCTGTTCGCCAACGGCTTCTCAGGTCACGGGCTCCAGCAGGCACCGGCCGTCGGGCGAGGGCTCGCGGAGTGGATCGTCACCGGCCGATACGAGACGCTCGACCTCCGTCCTCTCGGTTACGAGCGGATCATCCGCGCGGAGCCGATCATCGAGCTCAACGTCGTCTAGGAACATCCAATGTCGACCGGGTGCGGATCGTGGAACGTTACGATCCCCTCGGGGGCCCCGAAGAGGATCTCGGAGGTGTCGATGACGACGGTGCCGTCCTCCTCCAGCACGGCGAAGCGATCCATGCCGCGCTCGGCAGGTCCCTTCTCGAGCTTCTCGCCGAGGATGTTGTAGGTGCTGCCGTGGCATCGGCACTCGAAGCGCTTCACCGATTCGCACAGGTCCGGGACCATGCAGCCCAGGTGCGGGCACTTCCGCCAGAGGGCGATCATCTCGTCGGCGGTCGGCGACGCGTGCTCGATCGGCGAACCGCTCGCCAATCCACGGGCGGCCGGCACGTTGACCAGGAAGGTCCGGGCCGCGGAGAAGCTGTACGGGTAGCCCTCCGCGAAGCGTGGCTGCGCGAGATGGATGTCGGAGAGGCGCCCGACGCGAAAGGTGGCGCCGAGGCCCTCCGTGATGTTCGGCCACAGGAACGCCAGCGAGCCGCCGACGAATTCGAGCGAGAGCAGGCCCACGCCCGTGCCGAGCATCCTTCGCATGAAGGACCGGCGGCTGAGCGTGCGCGCATCGAGCATGACCCCATGGAGCGCCTCGCTCGCCGTACGAGCAAGGGTCGGATGTCCCGGCTCAGCCGGGACCGAGCGCGGCGATTGCCTCTCGGAGCGTCGGATTGTGCAGGTCCCGGTCGGACAGGATGGGCCGCGGGACCGGCCAGGGGATCGCGAGGTCCGGGTCGTCCCACGCGACGCCGCGCTCCTCGCCGGCGTCGTATGCGGACCCCACCTTGTAGGTCACGTCCGCCTCGTCCGAGGTGACGCAGAAGCCGTGCGCGAATCCAATCGGGACGTAGATCTGCCGGTGGTCGACGTCATCGAGCTCGAAGGCCTCGTACCGCCCGAACGTCTCGGATGCCGGCCGGAGATCGACGACCACGTCCCAGATCGATCCGCGCGCCACCCGGACCAGCTTCGGCTGCCCGGGGCGGCGCTGAAAGTGCAACCCGCGCAGCGTGCCGCGAGCCGACCTGGAGTGATTGTCCTGGACGAACTCGGCGTCGATTCCGGCCGCTCGGTGGGCGTCGCTGACAAAGGTCTCCACGAAGAAGCCCCGCGCGTCGCCGTGCACCGTCGGCTGAAGCAGGATCGGCCCGTCGAGCTGGGTCGGGACCCGCTGGATCATGCTGCGCGGCCGGACTGCGACGCATAGCGCGAGGTAACCGGGCGCCAATCCATGGCCGCCAGTCCGGGGCTCGGCCGCAGAATCGCCCGGGCCGGCGGTGTCGAGGCCCGCTCGAACGCCGTGCGCGACACCGGCTCGACGCTGACCGCGACGCGCGCCGCCTCGAGCGCAACGGTGGCCCAACCCAGTCGAGAGGCCGGCGGCTCTCCCACGGCGTGGACGAAGGTGGGCGGCAGCGGCCGGCGCGAGAGCTCCACGATGGCGGCGGCCAGGTCCGGCGTCCACGTGGGATTTCCCCACTCGTCGTCGACGACGCGCAGCGGCTCGCCGGCCCGCGAGGCGCGCTCGGCGGCGGCGAGGATCTTGGTGACGAAGTTCGTGCCGCCGGGGCCGAACAGCCAGGCGGTGCGCACGATGAGGTGCCTGGGGTTGGCGTCGACCACGGCCCGCTCGCCGGCCAGCTTGGAGGCTCCGTAGGCGTTGATCGGACTCGGCAGGTCGTCCTCGCGGTAGGGACGGTCGCGCGTCCCGTCGAACACCTCGTTGGTGCTGACCTGCACGACGAGCGCGCCGCACTCGGCGGCGGCCCCGGCGACCGCTCCTGCGGCGTCACCGTTCACGCGCATCGCGCGCGACGGGTCCCGCGCGCACCCGTCGACGTCGGTCCATGCGGCGGCATTGACCACGATCTCCGGGCTCCACGACCGCAGGCGCTCCCGGTGCGTCGGCTCGGTGATGTCGAGCTCAGCCCGCGACGGCGGCCACACCTCGTTGCCGGCCGCCACGTATGCCTCGACCAGCTGGCGGCCAAGCTGCCCGGCGGCCCCGGTGATCGCGACACGGGCCATCAGTCGACCGAGGAGCCTGCGGCGAGCCGATCACCGTACTGGCGGCGGTAGTAGTCGAGGTACTCCCCGCTCTTCAACGGTCGCCACCAATCCTCGCGATCGACGTACCAGCGGACGGTCCGCTCCAGCGCCTCCGCGAATCCAACGATCGGCCGCCATCCGAGCGCGTGCAGCTTCGAGCAGTCGACGGAATAACGCCGGTCGTGCCCCGCGCGGTCGGGGACCGATCGAACCAGGGACATCGGGCGGTCCAGCAGCTCGAGGATCGCGCGTGTCAGCTCCAGGTTCGTGAGCTCGTTGCCGCCGCCGACGTTGTACGTCTCCCCGGGCTCCCCACGCACCAGGACCGCCTCGAGCGCGTCGCAATGGTCGTCGACATAGAGCCAGTCCCTGATCTGGAGCCCGTCGCCGTAGAGCGGCAGCGGCTCGTCGTCGATCGCGTTGGTGATGAAGAGCGGGATCACCTTCTCCGGATACTGGTACGGCCCGAAGTTGTTGCTCGCCCGGGTGAGCAGCGTGGGCAGGCCGTAGGTGGCATGGTAGGCGCCCACCAGGAGGTCGCCGCCCGACTTGCTTGCCGAGTACGGACTGCGCGGCTTCAGCAGGTCTTCCTCGGTGGAGCTGCCCTCCGGCACATGGCCGTACACCTCGTCGGTGCTGATCTGCAGATAGCGCCGATGCTCGTGGCGGCGAGCCGCCTCGAGGAGCACGAACGTGCCGTACACGTCAGTCCGGATGAAGGCGTCGGGCTCCTCGATGCTGCGGTCGACGTGCGACTCGGCTGCGAAGTTGACGATGGCATCGACCTCCGCGGCGAGCCGATCGACGAGCTCGGCATCCGCGATGTCGCCGTGCACGAAGGAGAAGCGCGGATCGCGTTCGACATCGACCAGGTTGGCGCGATTCCCCGCGTACGTGAGCTTGTCGAGGACCGTCACGCTGACAACGGGATGCATCCTCAGTACGCGGCGGACGAACGCCGATCCGATGAAGCCCGCTCCGCCGGTGATCAGCAGCCGCGGCGGAAGCGCATCGCTCATCGGCTCAGACCTCGCCGACGTCGTGGCCGGTCTCGACCGGCATCTCCGGAGCGAACTCGACGGCGAATGCGTTCGCCTCGATGAGGCTGTCGATCGTCCCCGCATCCTGCCACTCGCCGGCGAAGACCGTGTGCGACAGCTCGTCGTCGCGAAGATAGTGGTTCAGCAGATCGGTGATCTCGAACTCGCCACGGGCGGACGGCCGCAGGTCGCCGATCACGTCGAAGACCGACGGGCGGAAGAAATAGACGCCGATCGGAATCAGGTTGCTCTTCGGCCGCTCCGGCTTCTCCTCGAAGCCGACGACTCGGCCTGACGCGTCGAGCTCCGCAACCCCGAAGCGCTGCGGATCGGGAACCTCCTTGAGGACGGCGCCGGCACCGGCGGTTCCGGCGACGAATCCGTCGGCGAACGGACGAAGGGAGCCGTGCAGGATGTTGTCTCCCAGGACGATCGCGATCGGATCGGCGCCGGCGAACTCGCGGGCCAGGCCGATGGCGTGAGCGATCCCGAGCGCGCCGCGCTGATACCGATACGTGAGGCTCAGGCCGAGGTCGGAACCGTCGTGCAGCAGCTCCAGGATGTCGCCGACCGAACGTCCACCGACGACCACGAGGACCTCCTCGCAGCCCATCTCCTTCAGCGCGTGGAGCGGATAGTAGATCATCGGCCGGTCGTACACCGGCAGGAGGTGCTTGTTGGTGACGAGCGTCAGCGGAAAGAGCCGCGAACCGCTGCCGCCGGCGAGCACCACGCCCTTCAGCGCCATTTGAACCCTCAGCCGAGCGAAGTCGGGCAAGGATAGAGGATGAGGGTGGATCAGACGGCGGGTCCGAGGCGGCAGTAGTCGCGCGGCAGGGTGGTGGCATCGGTGACCCGGAAGCGCTGATCACGCGATTCCAGGATGGCCGGCCAGTCGACGATCGACGCGAACCGCTCGCCGTGGGCCTGCAGCTCGCCGATACGATCGACCGCGTCGAGTCCGATCTCCCGCTCCAGCTCCAGGTCGAGCCGGTAGAAGGGGGCCTGCGGGTAATGCCGATGCACGATCTCGGTCTGCTGCTCGGCAGGCGAGCGCAGCAGCTCGGAGAGGAGCCAGCCGACCCACGGCCAGAGCCAGGTCGGGCGCTGCCGCCGCAACAGCCGGCCGGTGCCCAGGCTGACGACCAGGGTGTCGGCCGGCTCGTACGCGTGGGTGTACTCGAAGGCCTCGACGCAGGCCTGGTAGACCGGGTTGCCGGCGACGCCGATGCCGCCATCGATAAGCTCCCCGATCGGCGCGATTGGCCATGGTCGGAAGTAGGTCGGCGCCGCGGCCGACGCCGTCACCGCGTCGGCCAGGCGGAACCCGCCGGCACGGCACGAGTTGGCCGGGTTGTCGCGCACGAAATACCATGGCATCCCATCCACGAGGCGCTTGGCCGTGATGAGCAGATCGACCGGCGCGTCGTTGAGGGTCCAGTCGCGCGCCTCGGGGCCGATCTCCTCGCGGATGAGCCGGTGGAGCGTGGCGGTTTCGTACATCGTGCCGGTCAGCAGGCGACGCAGCCCGCTGAGGAGCGGGACGCTGCGAAAGACCTGCGGCGACCGGCTCGCGTAGAGCGTGACGAGCCGTTCCGCGGGAATGCCGGCCGCGAGCCCGGCGGCAAGGACCGCTCCGGTCGAGCTGCCGGCGATGAAGTCGAACGTCTCTCGCGTCGGCCTGCCGGTGGCACGCTCGAGCGCCGCCAGCAGCACGGCCGGGATGATGCCGCGCACGCCACCGCCATCGATGGTGAGGATCCGTCGCATGGCGTCATCCTGACGGGCGTGCGCGACACCTGTTGGTCGCGTTCGTCGTTCAGCGCGCGATAGCCGGCGCCAGGCCCGCGGCGCGCGCTTCGGCCGCCTTGCGCCGCTTCTCGTGCTCGGTGTGCTCCCGGTGGAGCGCGACGACCTCGTCCGGATCTCCCTCGAAGGCGATCTGTCCGTGCTCGATGAGGACCGCCCGGTTGCAGTACTCGCGGACCCATTCCATGTCGTGCGTGACCAGCACCACGGCCTTCGCGTCGCGCACGAGCTCGAGGACGCGCGCCTTCGACTTGGCGCGGAACGATGCGTCACCGGTGGCCAGCACCTCGTCCAGCAGGAGAATGTCGGGATCCACCGAGGTGGCGATGGCGAAGCCCAGGCGCGCTCGCATGCCGGAGGAGTAGGTCTTGAGCGGTGCATCGATGAACTGGCCGAGGTCGGCGTACTCGACGATCCCCGGCAGCAGGTCACGCATCAGCCGGTCGTCGAGCCCGAGGAAGGCACCGGCCAGCAGGATGTTCTCGCTCCCGCTGAGATCGATATCGAAGCCCGCGCCCAGGGTCAGCAGCGCGGAGACGTGGCCCCGAACGTCGACGACGCCCTCCGACGGTCGGATGATGCCGGCCAGCACCTGCAGCAGCGTGCTCTTTCCCGCCCCATTGGGACCGACGACGGCCAATGACTCACCGTGGACGACGCGCAGGTCGACATGGCGCAGCGCCCAGAACTGCTCGGCCGGCTCACGGGTCAGGAGCTGGCTGAGGGTGCGTTGCATCGACTTCTTGCGGCTGAAGCGCAGGCTGTAGCGCACGCCGAGACCGCGCGTCCCGATCGCGTCGTGCGTATCGGTGATCGGTCCCGGGCGATCGGTCATCGGTCTCAGAGCACCTTCGCGAACGTCGGCTCGAGCCGCTTGAAGGCGACCGATGCCAGCGCCAGGAACGCCGTGCTGGCAACGAGCAGAATGAGGAGCGAGGTCCAGTCGGGCGGGATCGGTGGACCGTCGGGGGTGCCGTAGATGACGCTGCGATACGCCTCGAACAGGACCGCGAACGGGTTGGCGTGGGCGATGAAGCGGAGGACGGGATTCTCGAACAGCGAGATCTCGTCGAGGTGGCTCAGCGCGTACAGGCCGGGCGAGAGGTACCACCACAGCCGAAGGAGGTGACGCACCACGTTACCGAGGTCGCGGAAGAAGACGTTCCCGGCCGCGACCAGGATGGCGACCGCGACCGTGAAGACGTACTGCACGGCGGCGATGATCGGGATCAGCAGCACGAGCGGCGACAGGCGATCGCCGTAAAAGGCCATGATGCCGGCGAGCGGGATCAGGCCGAAGCCGAAACCGACGATGCCGGCAGTGGTGGCGGCGACGGGAAGGACGATCTTCGGGAAGGCGATCTGCTTGATGAGCCGGTGCTGGTTGACGATCGAGCCGGTCGCATCCGTCACGGCGGCCGTGAACCACTTCCATGGCAGTATGGCGGCGAAGATGAAGAGCGGATAGTCGGGCAGAGCCCGCGAGGTGATGATCGTGACCAGCACGACGTAGACACCCATCAGCAGGAGCGGGTCGAGGATCCACCAGACGTTTCCCAGCAGCGTATCGGCGCCTCGCTTCTTGACCTCCGCCTGCACGAGATAGCGCACCAACCGGCGCCGCGAGGTGATATCGCCGATGGCCTCGATCAGCAGCCCGAGCGGGCCCGGGCGGGCGGCGGCATTGCGAAACGCCGCCGGCGCCTCACTCGTGGCTGTCATGGGCCGGCAGCGTATCACTCTCCAAGAAGCGCTCCACGAAGCGGACGCTCGCCATGCCGTCGCATGCGCCGAGGTGGCGCTTGATGAACTCGGCGTAGCCCGAGCCGTCGAACGCCCCGTCCGCGAGCGCCGCCGCCACCCCGTCCGTATCGGTCACCTGGGTGCCGATCATCTCGGTGCGGTAATCCAGGTAGAGCCCCGGGTCGGTCTCGTAGCGCTCGAGGTCTGGCACGAGCAGGATCAGCGGGCGGCGCAGGAGCGCCCACTCGAAAATAGACGACGAATAGTCGGTGACCAGCACGTCGGCCACCGTGAAGATCTCGTTGATCTCCCCCGCGGGGTCGAACACCACGTCGTACCCGCCAGTCGGCGTGGCACCGGGATCGAGGTTGGGATGGGCCTTGAGCACCAGGGCGTGATCGTCAGGGAGCAGCGAGCGAAGGCGTACGGCGTTGAAGCCCGGCGCAGCCCGCTTAGCCTCGCCCCTGCCGCGGAAGGTCGGGGCGTAGAGCACCACGCGGCGGCCCCGCAGCTGCGGATGGCGAGCGAGAAGCTTCTCGCGAGCGGCCTCCATGGCCCCCGGGGCGAAGAAGAAGTCCGTGCGGGGCGAGCCAAGCGCCAATACTCGGTCGAGCGGAGTCCGAAGGCCGGATGCGTATGGGCGCCGTGCCGCGTTGCCGCCCACGATGACGCAATCGTAGTTGCGGTGCAGGAACCGCAGCTCCGCCGACGCGGCAACTGCGGGCGCGTCCAGCCCGAAACGCTTGAGCGCGCCGGCGGCGTGCCAAACCTGGACCACCGTCGTCTCGGGCCGATGCTGGACCACATGCACGGGAAAGTACGCGTTGTCGAGGACGAAGAGACCCGAGGTCTGAAGGTAATACATCCCGCGGACCAGACGAGCCAAGTACGCCAGCTTTCCACGCACGCCGTATCCGTACGGTTCCAGCAGCAGGATGTACTCGAGGTCCGGGTGCCGCTCACGCATTGCGCAGTGCACGCTGGCCAGGTTGCCCTCCAGCACCGGCGCTCTGGCCGTGGCAAGCACCACACGACGGCGGCGCATGGGGTAGAAAGAAAAGATACGTCCGAGGGGCCGAAGGAGCGCGGTCGCCAGAAGGTACTCCCCCCAACCCATCTCGGCGTCAGACCTGCTTACGCACGATGATGTTCTGGCCGTCCAGAATGCGCTCCGAGTCGTGAAGGAGCGACGCGATCACGTCGGCCACCTCGTCGGGCTGCATGATGGTGCTCATGTCCTCCTCCGGAGCTAACGCCCGCCGAAGTTCGGTGGCGGTCCGACCGGGAGAGATGGTGTAGACCT
>JBHENV010000147.1:0-9937 GCA_046261895.1 Candidatus Limnocylindria bacterium | reverse complement strand
CGCGAGCGGTTCTGGTGGTACTTCATGCGCCTCTCCGGGCTGGCGCTCGTCTTTCTCGCCCTGGGCCACATGTTCATCATGCACGTGCTCGTGGAGCTCACCGGCGGCGAGATCGACTTCGCATTCGTGCAGAGCCGATGGGGCACCCCGTTCTGGCGCATCTACGACCTGCTGCTGCTCGTCCTGGCCTTCGTCCACGGAGCCAATGGTGCTCGGGTGGTCGTCGGCGACTACGTCACCCATCGAACGGCGCGCAGCCTGCTCATCGGCTTCCTCCTGGTCATCAGCGCCATCTGGCTCCTGCTCGGCATGGCCGTCATCGCCTTCTTCGATCCGGGTGCCACGCCGACCGCCGGGCTGGCATCGTGACCCTCACCACCGTCGGTCGTGGCGTGATCCCCTCGACGCGCGTGCACGACCTGGACGCGGTCGTGGTCGGGGCCGGCGGAGCCGGGCTCTACGCGGCACTCGAGCTGAAGCAGGAGCTCGGGCCCGAGGCCCGCATCGGCGTCATCAGCAAGATCTACCCGTCACGCTCTCATACCGGCGCAGCCCAGGGAGGGGTCTGCGCTGCCCTCGGCAACACCGAGGAGGACCACTGGGAGTGGCACTGGTTCGACACGGTCAAGGGCGGCGACTACCTCGTCGACCAGGACGCGGCGGAGGTCATGTGCCGTGACGCGGTCGACACCATCATCAACCTCGAGCACCTCGGCCTGCCCTTCGACCGCACCGAGGATGGGCTCATCAACCAGCGGCGGTTCGGCGGCCACACCCGCAACTACGGCGAGGGACCCGTGCGGCGCAGCTGCTTCGCCGCCGACCGCACCGGACACGCCATCCTACAGACGCTGTTTCAGCAGTGCATCAAGCACGAGGTCGACTTCTTCGACGAGTACCAGGTGCTCGACCTCGCCCTGCCCGCGGGTCCGGGGGGTCCTGTGAGTGGGGTCGTAGCGCTCCAGCTGAGCACGAGCGAGCTGCATGCCTTTCGTGCAAGAGCGGTGCTGTTCGCGACCGGCGGCTACGGCAAGGTGTTCAAGGTCACGAGCAACGCACACACCCTGACCGGTGACGGGATGGGGATCCCGTACCGGCGCGGGCTGCCGCTGGAGGACATGGAGTTCTTCCAGTTCCACCCGACCGGCATGTACAAGCTCGGCTTCCTGCTGTCCGAGGCGATGCGCGGCGAGGGCGGCGTGCTCTTGAATGACAAGGGCGAGCGCTTCATGGAGCAGTACGCCCCGACCATGAAGGACCTTGCGAGCCGCGACGTGGTGAGCCGCAGCATCTACCTGGAGATCGCCGAGGGGCGGGGGATCGGGGGAAGCGACTTCGTCCATCTGGACGTCCGACACCTGGGCGCCGATGTGCTGGACAAGAAGCTGCCCGACATGAGCGGCTTCATCCGCACCTATTTCGGGCTCGAGCCATTGACCGACCTCGTGCCGATCCAGCCGACCGCGCACTACGCGATGGGCGGCATCCCGACCGACATCGATGGTCGCGCCCTCGCGGACGCGAGCGGCCGCGTGGTGCCCGGCTTCTACGCCGCGGGCGAGGTCGCCTGCGTATCGGTCCACGGCGCGAACCGGCTGGGGACGAACTCACTGCTCGATATCTTGGTCTTCGGTCGCCGGGCCGGAAAGAAGATGGCGGCCGAGCTGGCCGACCTGCCGCAGCCGGTCGCCGACGCGGACGCCGAGGCATCGGTGCAGTCGCGGCTGTCGGCGCTGCTTGCCGGAGTCGATGGCGAGCGCCCGGCCGTCATCCGTGCCGAGCTCCAGGAGGTGATGTTCGCCAAGTGCGGCGTCTACCGCACCGAGACGCTGCTGACCGAGTGCCGGGATGCGGTCGCCGCACTGCGCGAACGCGCCGAGCACCTCATCGTGGACGACAAGGGCTGTCGCTACAACACCGATCTCGGCGAGGCGCTGGAACTCGGCTACCTGCTCGACTGCGCGGAGGCGACGGTGGTATCGGCCCTGGCCCGCACGGAGAGCCGTGGTGGCCACGCACGGGACGACTTCCCCGACCGGAACGACACGGACTGGCTGAAGCACACCTTCGCCATGCGCGGGCCGGAGACAGGGGCGATCTCGCTCGCCTACCGGCCGGTCACGATCACTAGGTTCGAGCCCAAGGCTCGGACATACTGAGGCGACCGATGGACGTCCAGCTGCGCATCCGCCGCTACAACCCGGAGGCCGACGAGGCGCCGCACTGGGAGGAGTATGCCGTCACGGCGGAGCCGACCGACCGGGTGCTTGACCTGCTGCACCAGGTCAAGTGGTATCAGGATGGCACGCTCACCTTCCGTCGCTCATGCGCGCACGGCGTGTGCGGCTCGGACGCGATGCTGATCAACGGCCGCAACCGGCTGGCCTGCGAGTACCTGGTCAAGGACGCTGGTCCCACCATCACGGTGGAGGCGATCCGCGGCATGGCGGTCGTCAAGGATCTGCTCGTCGACATGGAGCCGTTCTGGGAGTCGTTCAAGCGGACCATGCCGTTCCTGGTCAACGACGAGATTCCGGCCGATGGCAAGGAGCGCCGCCAGTCGCCGGCGGATCGGGATCGCTACGAGGACACCAGCCGCTGCATCCTGTGCGCCGCCTGCACCGCCAGCTGCCCCGTCTTCTGGGCGGACCAGTCGTACGTGGGGCCAGCTGCCATCGTCAATGCCCACCGCTTCATCGTCGACTCGCGCGACACCGCCAAGCAGGAGCGGCTCGAGATCATGGCCGATCCCGACGGCGTATGGCGTTGTCGCACCGTCTTCAACTGCGTCGAGGCGTGTCCGCGCGACATCAAGATCACGAGGGCGATCCTCGAGGTCACCCAGGAGATCGGCAGAGCGGGGATCCGGTGAGGCTGCTGATCCATACCGATGGCGCGGCACGCGGGAACCCGGGACCGGCCGGCGCCGGCGCCATCCTGCGCGATGCCGCCGACGGCTCGGTGCTGGCCGAGATCGCCAAGGGCCTGGGTCGCGCCACCAACAACGTGGCAGAGTGGACGGCCGTGCACCTGGCGCTCCAGGAGGCGCGGCGGCTGGGCGCCACGCACGTCGATCTGCGCATGGACTCGGAGCTGGTGGCGCGCCAGATCACGGGCATCTACCGCGTTAGGCATCCGGACCTCAAGCCGATCCATGCCGCGACGATGGAGCTGCTGCGCTGGTTCGACGGATACACGGTCGGCCATGTGCCGCGGGCGCTGAACAAGGACGCGGACCGCCTGAGCAACGTGGCGATCGACGGGACTGACCGGCATGCGACGACGAGACCGACCGCGACCTGACGGGGCGCCGCCTTCCCGATGGTCGGCACTGCCGCTCTTGGCAATTGCCGTGCTCCTGGGAGGGTGCGCGACCGCCGACGAGAGCACCTCCACCGCGGCCCGCGCGACGCCGCCGGCAACCGCTGCCGCCAGGCCGAGCCTGGTGCCGAGCCCATCGCCGAGCGTCTCGCCCAGCGCACCGCCTATCGCATCGTCCACGCCATCGGCCGGCGAGGGTGGCGTCTACCTGGCCGTGGGCGACTCGCTGACGTTCGGGATCGGCGTGCCGCAGCCACGACGCAACGGGTTTCCGGCCCGGCTCGGGGAACGGCTGGCGACCGCCGACCCGCCGATCACGGAGACGAGTGTCTTCGCCGTGCCGGGCGAGACGGCGACCGGCTTCCTGGAGCATCGTCTCGACGATGTCCTCGTCGCCATCGACGAGCTCGGACATCGGGTCCAGCTCGTGACGATCGGCCTGGGGGCCAATGAGCTGGTGCGAATCCGCCGCGACTCGTCATGCGAAGCGGATCGCGCCGGGGAGGCGTGCGCCTCGGCGGTCAGTGCAGCCACGGCCGAGGCCGCTCGCTCGCTCGATACCGTGGTGGCGAGCGTGCAGGAGGCCCTCGCGGCCAGCGGTTCCAGGGCGAGAGTCCTTGTGCTGGCCTATTACAACCCCGACGTCGATCCGATCACCGTCACGGCGCTGGTCGGCGCGGATGGCGTGGTGGCCTGCGACCCATCGAACGTGGCACCAGGCCTCAACGATCGGATCGCGTGTATCGGCGAGGCGCGGGCCGTGGAGCTGGTGGACCTGTACGCAGCCTTCCTCGGGCGCGAGGCGGAGCTTACCCGCGTCGGTGGCGGCGACATTCATCCGAACCAGGCCGGTCATGACCTGATCGCGGAAGTGATCGCGGCGCACCTCGGCCTCACAGCCGATGCGACGCCGTAGAACGGGCGTTCGAATCGGGTACACTGTCCGTCCCTGGAGGCGACTGGACGGCCGCGGGCGCATCGGTCGAAAGGCCGCGTCCGAGGAAAGTCCGAGCTCCTCAGAGCAGGCTAGCGGGTAACACCCGTCCGCCGTGAGGCGAGGACCAGCGCCACAGTGACGATGCCCGCTCGCAAGAGCGGGAGTGAAACGGGCAAGCTCTAGCCGGAGCAAGACCGAATAGGGGAGCGCAAGGCGGCCTTCGGGCCGCAGCAGGTGGCTCGCTCAGCTCCCGGGTAGGTCGCACAGATGGATGGCCGTCCATGAGACCGATGCGAATCGGGCTCGGGACAGAACTCGGCTTACAGGCCGCCTCCAGGGACTCCCGGCTAGTCCTCGTCCTCGCGCCAGACCGAGCGGGCGGTGCAGGCGTTGCAGATCGGCCGGGCCTCGTCCATCGTTCCGAGGGGCAGGGCATACTCGCGGCCGCCGAGCAGGCAGTCGGCCTGAACCGAGGGCGGATCTCCGGGAACGATGCCGACGTGGCGCACCGAGCAGCGGCGAATGCGACCGGATCGCGCGACCGGTCTACGCTTCTCGCCCCCCTCGATCGGGTTCAACGCCATGGTGTCGTGTCAGCCCCTGTCCCTGCTCGTGATGCGTCCGTGCGGCGTATCAGCACCACAAACTATCGATCGTAGGGTCGAGGCAACAATGGGGCGTTCGTACCATCCGCCCCGCCGACCGGCTGCGTGCTCGATTCGGACCGTCGTGCCGAAGCCTGAACGGCAACTTGGCTCGGGTAGAATCAGCCGCGGCCGCGGCGCCCATCGGATCATGCACGTGGGTGAGCTCGGTCTGGACCATGATCAGGAGGCGCCGGCTCAGCTGGATGGGATGCTGTTGTTAGGAGCGGGCCAGGGGAGCCCGCGCGGCGCATGAATGTCCTGACCGTCGTTGGCGCCCGGCCCCAGTTCATCAAGGCGGCGCCGGTCAGCAGGGTGCTCGTCCGCTCCCACGACGAGGTGGTCGTCCACACCGGCCAGCACTACGACCATTCCATGAGCGGCAGCTTCTTCGCGGATCTCGAGATGTCCGAGCCGGCGGTCAACCTCGAGGTCGGAAGCGGCTCCCACGCGGTGATGACGGCCACCATTCTGGAGCGGCTGGAGCCGGTGATGCTGAACCACCGCCCGGACGGGATCCTCCTCTACGGCGACACCAACTCCACGCTCGCGGCGGCGCTCGTCGGCGTCAAGCTGGCGTACGAGGATGGCCGTCGGCCGTGGATGGCCCACGTGGAGGGCGGCCTGCGCGCCTTCAATCGTCAGTGGCCGGAGGAGCACAACCGGGTTGTCGCCGACCACCTCAGCGACCTCGTGCTCGCTCCGACCGACGAGGCGATGCGCAATCTCGACCGCGAGGGTCTCGGCGATCGATCGGCCAAGGTCGGCGACGTCATGGTCGACTCCCACCAGTGGGCCCTGGAGCGCTGCGAGACCGCCATTCTGCCGTTGGCCCGCGAGCATCCGGGCTACATCCTCGCGACGATGCATCGCGGCGACAACGTGGACGACCCGGTCCAGCTCGCCGCGTGGCTCGATGCCATGCGGACGGATCGGATGGTCATCCTGCCGGCGCATCCACGCACTGGGGCTACCCTCGCTAGGGCGGAGCTGGTCCCGCCGGCGAATGTGTCGGTGGTCGATCCCGTGGGGTACCTGACGATGGTCGCGCTCGAGAGATCGGCCTCGCTGATCATCACCGATTCGGGCGGAGTGCAGCGCGAGGCGTACCTGGCAGGCGTGCCGTGCTTCACCCTGCGCGACGAGACGGAGTGGGTCGAGACTCTGGAGGGAGGCTGGAACCGCCTCGTCGGATCGACGCCGTCCGGCCTGGCGCATGCCCTTCGCGATCACGGCTTCGAAATGCCGACGGCCCCGCGCGCCGACGTGTTCGGTGACGGTCGTGCGGCGGAACGGATCGTGGTGGAGCTCGAACGCCTTCACGCGAATGCGCGCACATCGCTCTCGCCGCCACGGCCGCCATCGTGAGCGCGACTGCGGCCGGGCGCGCTCGCCGCGTGGCGATCGTGGTCCACGCCACCGTCCCGCAGGACCCGCGCGTCCGGCGCCAGACGGATGCGCTGGTCGCCGACGGCTACGAGGTCGACCTGTTCGCCCTGCGGGATGCCGCCCAGCCCGAGCGAGAGTCGAGCGGCGGGGTCACGATTCATCGGCTGCCGGTCAACCGAACCTGGTACGGCATGGCCGGGCACCTGGCCGAGTACCTCGCGTTCATGGCGGTTGCGACGATCGCCGTCACTCGGCAGCACCGACGACGTCGGTATCAGCTGATCCAGATCGCGACGGTGCCCGACTTCCTGGTGCTCGCCGGTCTCCCGGCCAGGCTGGCCGGCGTGCCGATCCTCCTCGACCTGCACGAGGACATGCCGACCTTTTACCGCGATCGGTTCCCGGGTCCGCTCGTTCGTCCGGGGATGGGAATCGTCAATGCCGCGACACGGGCCTCG
This sequence comes from Candidatus Limnocylindria bacterium, assembly GCA_046261895.1. Classification (GTDB taxonomy): domain Bacteria; phylum Chloroflexota; class Limnocylindria; order QHBO01; family QHBO01; genus JACDBZ01. The sequence goes on along the minus strand of JBHENV010000147.1, from coordinate 3,188 downwards.
GCAGCATTGGCGGACGAGCTGATCACGGTGCACGAGCCCCTTCGCCAGCTCTCGATCGGGCGGGGCGTCGAACCGCAACGGATCGGCGTGGTGATGAACAGCGCCGACGAGCGCATCTTCGCCAGCCAGGCACCGCGCCCGTTCATGGAGGACGGGGAGCTCCGGCTGGTCCACCACAGCAACCTGCAGCGCGTCTATGGGCTCGAGCACGCCATCGAGGCGGTGGCCCTGCTGCCCGATCTCGCGCTGCGCCTGGATGTCTACGGCGACGGACCATACCGTCAGCAGATCGAGCAGGCGATTCGGAGGACCGGCACGGCCGGCCGTGTGACGCTGCACGGCCGAGTCCCGATGGAGCACTTGCCCGGCCTCCTGGCCGGGTCGGATATCGGCCTGGTCCCGACCCTGCCCGAGCCGTACGCGCAGTTCTCCCTGTCGACCAAGCTGCTCGAGTACGTCGCCATGGGCGTCCCGATCATCGCCACGGACCTGGCGACGTTCCGGTACCACTTCACGCAGGACGCCATCCGCTACGTTGCGGGGGCCGATCCGGCGGCGCTGGCTGCCGCCATCAGGCAGCAGTGCGCATCGCCCACAGTTCTCCGGGCACGCGCCGCCGAAGCGCTTCGCCAGTATCGACCCTATCGCTGGGAGCTTCAGCGTGAGAGGTACCTGCGGACAGTGGGCCGGCTGAGCGGCCGCTAGACGGTCGCGGCTCCGTCGCGCGCCGGTGACGGAGATCGCGCGCCCGCAGCTGCCACGGAGCCGATGCCCAGCAGGAACCAGAAGAGGAAGGCGACCGTGTTCCCTTCGAGCAGCATGGTCGTGACGGAGGAGAGCGCCAGGGTCGCCGCGGCGCCGAGGACGCCGGCGGTCACCACGAAGAGGCCATGGCGTGACCGCCGGGCAACCCGGATGAGGGGAAGGGCGATGAGCAGGATCGCTGCGACCAGCGCCGTCACGCCGACGATCCCGGTTTCGACCACGATGTGGAGCCAGAAGTTGTCCACGGTCCGTTGCCTGTACCAGACCGGAATGATCTCGTCGGTGCCGTACTCGGCGTAGACGGGTGTTGGAAAGTTCCACGCCACGGCGCCGCCGTAGCGCCCCGGGCCGACGCCGACGAGCGGGTGGTCGGCAATGATCGGCAGCGCGTTCATCACGAACATCCAGCGCAGGTCGCGGCCCGCCCCGATGGCACCCACCCGGTCGACGGTGCTGCCGAGCGGGTTGAACGGCTCGGCCTCCTCCACGGTCCCATCGGCCGCAGGTGGCGCGCGGATCAGCCCGCGTGGCATGACGTACGCCGTCCCGAGCGCCAGGACGCCGATGAGGGCGAAGGTCATGAGGGCCCGCCGCTCGAGCAGGAGCGCCACCACGACCAGCCCGCCGCCTACGCCCAGCCAGGAGCCGCGCGAGTACGTCAGGAGCAGGGCGAGCGTCAGCAGGAAGGTGGCCCCGATCGCGATGCGACGGCGCGTCACGGTTCGCAGGCGGGTCGTCGCGAAGACGGCGAAGGGCAGGGTCAGCCCGATCAGGGTTCCGAAGATATTCGGGTCACGCACGATTGACCCGATACGAACATCCTCGCCGGATCGTCCGACAACTCCGGTGAGGCCCAGGATGCTGGGCGAGAGGACGGCCTGGGCAACGGCGATCAATGCCCCCAGCAGCACGACCGCCACCACCGTGATGATGGCCAGCCGGACGTGACGAGGGCCGAATCCGGCGAGCCGCACGAGGTAGAAGAGCAGGGCCGCCTCGAGGGTGTAGACGAGCCCGGCGAGGGCGATGTGCGCGGGAATGCGGTTGATGACCGCGGAGATTGCGGCGGCCGCCACGAAGATCCCGAAGGCGATGGTGGCCGGGTGGCGCAGCGCGGGTATCAGCGTGCTGCCGCACGCGGCCTGCACGACCAGGACGCCGGCCACCAGGAGAAGCAGCGCCTCGGAGAAGTACGGTGCCAGCGCCAGGACTCCATCGGGGATCACGCGAGCCGCCACGAACCGGTCGAGGACGGGGGCCAGCACCACGAGCACCAGGACCGGCTGCGGCCAGCGGAGGGTGCCCGCGGCGATCGTGAGCAACAGGCCGGCGGCGAGGATCGCCGACCCGACCGGGGAGAAGCGTGCCACCACGACCGTCGCCACGGCGAGAGCGATCCCGATCCCCACGAACCACCCTGCGGGGGCATCTGCCATGACCCGGCGGAACGGGTTCAGCGGCCGGTCAATGGTGGTCATCATCGGCGGCTTTCAGGATCTCCACGACGTGTTGGGCACGAGCATGCCACGACTGCTCCCTGGCCGCGCGCGTGGCGGCGTCGGAGTAGGTGTCAAGCGCCGCTGGCGTCGCCGTCGCCAGCTCGCGGATCCCGCGTGCCAGGTCGTCGGCCGTGTCCCTGACCACCATGCCCGCCCTGGCATGCCGGACGATCGCCGCGGTCTCGGTGCAGTCGGTGACGAGCAGTGGACGGCCGTAGCTCAGGTACTCCATCACCTTCACCGGGACGCCGAGGTCGTTGTACGGGCTGCGGTGGCGAGGCTGCACGGTGGCGAACACCTCGGGCAGCAGTGCGTGAATCTTCGACCCGCTCCCCCGCGCCAGCCGGAACCAGCTCGGATACGGCGGCTTCGGCTCCTCGCCCGGCCGTGAGACGCACGTCAGGCCGATCGAGATCCCATCGCTCCGGACCTGCTCGATCGCATTGAAGAGGATGTCCAGGCCGTGCACCGGGAAGCGCATGCCTCCCACGAAGAGCAGCTGATCGGCATCGGCCGAGCGCGGCACCCTGACCGCCTCGGGGGCACCAGGGGGGATCAGCAGCGGCTCCCCCCGCTCGCCGAACGCGGCCGCCAGCCCGCGCGACGGATAGGCGACGCGGTCCGAGGTCGCCGCCAGGGCCGCGAAGGCCGGGCGGAAGAGCGCCCGGCTCAGCCGGCGCTTGAACGAGCCTCCGCGGTAGTACTCCGCGAATAGCGGCTGCGCGTCCCGCAGGTACGTGAGCACCGGGATGCCGCGGGCCCTGATGAGGGCGAGGAACGCGATGTCCATCGGCCCCGGGAGCGTCGTCGATGCCTCCACGTAGATGCCGGCCAGCCCGAATGGCCGCCGGGAAGCCGCATACCGAACGAGAGTGACGGCCCGGGGAAGGCGCCAGCCGGAGACGACGTCGAGGTCCACCAGCG
>JBHENV010000146.1:0-7086 GCA_046261895.1 Candidatus Limnocylindria bacterium | reverse complement strand
TGGACGCGTGACCAGGCGATCGATTTCATGCACGAGCGCGGCTCCCTTCCGCCCGTCGATGCCGTGATCGAGGTCGACCGCTACACCATCTGGCCGGGCCAGGCGCTGGCCTACAAGCTTGGGCAGCGGGAGATCGAGCGGGCGCGGGCCGAGGTTACCGCGGCGATGCGGGATCGGTTCGACCTGCGTGCCTTCCACGACCAGGTGATCGGCCACGGATCCGTGCCGCTCGCGACCTTCCGCTCGCGGATCCTGGGCTGGGTGGAGGCCGCGGTCGCCGCACCCGGCGCTTGAGCGTGCGTTGGCCGCCTCGCCCTACCGGCCACCGGCCAGCCGCCTCACTCGGACCACGGGTCGTAGTCGGGGTCCGGCGGCTCGGCGGCGGGGCGAAGCGGCTCCGGGACGTTTCGCAGGTTGACGCGCACGCGCCACCACACCTTGTAGCGGCCTCGCATCGCGTCCACCAGCACGTCCTCCGGGTCGCGAACGGAGGTGGCGGCCTCCGGGTGGCGCTCGCGCCAGCGGTCGAGGCCGGAGAGCGCACCCGCCTTGTCCGCCGCCTGGCTGATCACCAGCAGTGGCTGAGTCGATCGGCGGCGACCGGTTGGCGGGACGGTGCCGTCCGCATTGCGCCCAGGCGGCGATGGCATCGCCGGGGGCACCGAGCCCGCGCGACCAGGTGGCGCGGACGGATCCGGTGCCGCTCCCTCGGGCCGTGCCCGGCGCTTGGACGGCTGCACGCGCGGCGGCTCTCCCGCCTGTTTGGCGTAGTGGGGCGGCCACGGCGCATCCGCGAGACCTTCGGCCTCGTGGCGCGCGACCAGCTCTAGCAGCGGCTCCAACGAATACGTCCTTGCGTCGATCCCCGCCCCGACATCACCGAGCCGAGCGAATCGGGACGGCACCGACCGCAGCGTGAAGTCGCCGAGCTTGGCATCGGGAACCTCGTCCCAGGTGAGGGGCGCGCTGACGGTCGCGGCCGGACGCGGACGAACGGAATAGACCGATGCCACCGTTCGGTCCTTGGCATTCTGGTTGTAGTCGAGGAAGACGCCGTGGCGCTCTTCCTTCCACCACTTCGAGGTCGCCAGCGACGGAGCTCGGCGTTCCACCTCCCGCGCCAGCGCCAGGGCCGATCGGCGCACGTCGGCGAACGGCCACTCCGGCGAGATCCGAACATAGACGTGGATCCCCCGCGATCCCGACGTCTTGGGCCAGGCGGTGTAGCCGAGCTCCTCCAGCACCTCGCGCACCACCAGGGCGACCGAACGCACGTTCTCCCACGAGACGCCGGGGCCGGGGTCGAGATCCACGCGCAGCTCGTCGGGATGGTCGAGGTCGCCGGAGCGGACCGGGTGCGGGTTGAGGTCGATACAGCCCAGGTTCACCACCCACGCCAGCGCCGCGAGGTTGTCGACCACCACCTCGTCGGCCGTGCGCCCGGAGGGGAAGGAGAGCTCGACGGTCCGCACGAACGACGGGACCGACTTGGGCGCGCGCTTCTGGAAAAAGGCCTCGCCGCCAGCGCCGTCGACGAATCGCTTCAGCGCCATGGGCCGATCGCGTACGCCGAGCAGGGCGCCTTCCCCGACGGCGAGGTAGTACTGCACCAGGTCCATCTTGGTGATGCCCGCGTCGGCGAAGAAGACCTTGCCGGGATTGCTGATCGTGACCTCATGCCCGTCGAGCGCGAGGGTCTCGGATTCGGCGCGTGCCATGGGCGACAAGGGTAGCGCCACGCTCAAGGCGGCACGACCCTTGCGAGGATGCTTCGCGATGGTCGAACGAGCCAAGCGCCTGATCGGCGACCTTGACGCCTGGAGCATGCGCCACCGAACGGCCCGGATCTCGCGGCGTGCCATCTCCGGCTTCCTTGCGCACGAGGCGCTCCAGTACGCGGGCAGCATGGCCTACTTCGGCGTGCTCTCCATCTTCCAGCTCCTCGTCCTCGGGGTGGTGGTGGGATCCCTCTTTCTCGGCGATGGCGCGGCGCGCGACTTCGTCATCGAGCAGGTTCAGGCCGGGACGCCACTCGACAGTGAGACCATCACCGGAGTGATCGACGCCGCGATCGAGTCGCGTGGCGGCATGACGATCATCGGCTTCGGTTTCCTGCTGTGGAGCGGGCTCGGTATCTTCTCCGCACTCTCGATGGGCATCAGCCGCGTCTTCGACAATGCGCCGCCGCGCCCGTTCCTCAAGGACAAGCTGATCGGGCTTCTCCTGATGGCGATCACCGGCGTGCTCGCCGTCAGTTCGCTCGTCATCGGGATCGTGACCGGCATCATGCAGGACGCCGCGGCCGATGTGCTGGCGCGTGTTCCGGGTGGCGGCACCGCGATCTGGCTCATCGGCCTGGTGATGCCGATCTTCTTGATCTTTCTCGCCTTCTGGTTCACGTACAAGGTCGTGCCGAACCGGCGGGTCACCTGGGGTGAGGTGCTCCCGGGAGCGGTCGTCGCGGCCCTCCTGTGGACGGTCCTGCGCTTCGGCTTTACCTGGTACGCCACCAGCGTTGCCAACTACGACAGCGCCTTCGGACCGATCTCGACGGGCATCACGCTCCTGGTCTTCCTCTATTTCGCGAGTGTCATCGTCCTGCTCGGCGCCGAGTTCGCTCGCGCAAGCGCACTGGAGGACGAGGTCGGACCGATCGCCGAGGCCGACCCGCGTCTGTTGCCTGTGGTGGTCGGTCCGGCGCCGGCTCCGGCACCGCTTCCCCGGCGGGGGATCTCTCGCTGGGTGCTGGTCGGTGGGGCTGCCGTCATCGGGCTCGTGGCGGGCCGCCTGAGCAAGCGGGTGGACGACGACCAGTAGGCCCGGGACTAGACACGTGTAGTACCTTTGGCCCCGTTCCGGTGCCTCCAGGCATCGGGCACGATCGGCCCCGAACCACTTCGCTACGGGGCAAAAGGCAAATTGCAGATTCGGATCACCGCCCGATGAGGCGGCGGTCTCACCTCGCCGTCACGTTCGTGGCCCTGCTGACGGTTGGATGGAGCGTCGTCACAACTCAGCCTAGCGGCTCGGCCCTGGCCGCTGATCCCGAGGCGCAACTGGCTGAAACGCGCGCAGAGCTCGTGGACGCCAGATCGGCGCAGCAGTCGCTGGCGGCTACCCTTCAGCGTCAGCGTTCCGAGCTTTCGCAGCTTCAGCGCAAGTCGGCCGACCTCGACGGCCAGCTGGACCTCGCTCGCGCCGAGCTCGAGGAAGTTACTGCCGAATACGAGCGCGTCGCCGGGCTCCTGGAACAGGTGCGGGCGCAGGTGACCGAGATCGAGGCCCGCATCGCGGACCTGCACGAACAGATCGAGGCGCTCGACACGCAGCTCATCGCGCTCGCCGCCGATATCGAGCGACGGACCGCCGAGCTCGTGGAGCGCGAGGCGCTGCTCGAGGATCACCTGCGCTCGGCCTACGAGCGGAGCCAGACCTCGCTGCTGGAAGCGCTGCTCTCCGCCGACTCGCTGGACCAGGCGACGACCCAGGTCGGCTATCTCATGAGCGTCTCGGACCAGGACACCCTGTTGGCCGAGGACATCCGCGTCATCCGCGAGGAGCTCGAGACACGCCGCCAGACCCTCGAGGAAGGGCGACGTGCCCTCGCCGACGCTCGCGTCGTGGCGGGCGAGGAGGAAGTGTCGCTCAAGGGTCGTCGAGACGAGCTGACCGTCCTCGAGGCTGATCTCGCCGACCTGCGTACCGCTTCGGAGCGGAAGCGGGCGGAGCAGGAGGAGGCGCTCAACGAAGCCCTCGAGGCGAAGGGCAGTGCCGAGGAGCAGATCGGGAAGAACGAAGAGGCGGCCAACGCGGCCGCGCGTCTCGCGCGACAGCTCGAGCAGCAGGCGTCGGCTCAGCAGACCAAGATCGAGGAGGCCAAGCGCCGCGCGGCGGAGGAAGCCGCGCGACAGGCCGCGGCCGAGGCAGCAGCCAGACAGGCAGCAGAGGCCGCCGGCAACGAGCAGGCGGAGGCAGCCGACAGGGAAGCTGCCCGACGAGCCACCGAGGCCGCGGCCAAGGCGGCCGCGGATGCCGCCGCTGCGGCGAACCGGACCTCGGGATACGGGTTCCGGTGGCCGGAACGAAGCTTCCGCGTCACGCAGGAGTGGGGCCCGACCGGGTTCGCGCTTGAGCCTCCGTACACGTATCGCGGAACCTACTACCCGCATTTCCACGCCGGGATCGACTTCGCCAACGGCTGCGGCACACCGATCTACTCGGCAGGCCCCGGTGTGGTGGTCGCCTCAGGTCAGCCGCTGCTGCCGTGGGATACCGGCTTCGGCGTGGTGGTCGATCACGGTGGCGGGATCCAGACGTGGTACTGGCACATGCAGGCACGGGTCGTGGTCTCGCCGGGCACCGTCGTGACCAGCCAATCCGTCATCGGCCACGAGGGCACGACCGGCATGTCGACCGGCTGCCACGTCCACTTCGCGGTCAACCACAACGGCGTGTGGGAGAACCCGCGCAACTACCTGCCGTAAACCTGCAGCCTACGCGCCGACGGGCTCTCGCACGGCAGGCAGATAGAGGCGATCGACGTACTCGGTGAGCATTCGGGCGGTGCTGAACTGCCAGAGCGCGCTCGCGATCGACGCCCGCATGACGCTCAGCCACCCCCCGGGAACGCCGTTGGCGTCCCGCTCGAAGAATCGCGGCACGATCTCCTGCTCGAGCAGCCGATAGAGCTCGGTGGCGTCGGCATAGTCCTGCGCGCCCTCGTCGCCGTCAGGCTGCCGGTCGCCGATGGCCCAGCCGTTCGAGCCGTTGAAGCCCTCGTCCCACCACCCGTCCAGGATGGAGACGGAGGGAATGCCATTGATCGCGGCCTTCATGCCGGACGTGCCGGAGGCCTCCATCGGTCTGCGGGGGTTGTTCAGCCAGATGTCGACCCCGCCGACCAGGAAGCGCGCGATGCGCATGTCGTAGTCCTCGAGGATGAAGACCCGACCGCGAAGCCGATCCGAGCGCGACAGCTCGAAGATGTGCTGGATCACCCGCTGGCCCGGACGGTCGGCCGGGTGCGCCTTGCCGGCGATCACGATCTGGACCGGGCGGCCGGTGGCGTCCAGGATCCTTGACAGCCGTTCCTCGTCGCGGAAGAAGAGTGTCGCCCGCTTGTAGGTGGCGAACCGGCGGGCAAAGCCGATGGTGAGCGCATCGGGATCGAGGACGCCGCGCAGCGCCCGCAACGCGTCCGGCGACTCGCCGTGGCGAGCGAACTGGCGGGCCAGGCGGCCCTCCAGGAAGCCGATCATCTCTCGCTTCTGCTGCTGGTGCGCGGCCCACAGCTCCCCGTCGTGAAGCTCGCCGATGGTGGCGAGGGCTTCCGGCCCGTTCATGTCGACTCCCAGCGGCACGCCGATCGCCCGTTGCACCAGGCGGCGCACGGGGCGGCCGAGCCAGGTCGATACGTGAACCCCGTTGGTGATCGCCTTGATCGGATATCCCGCGAGGTCCTGCCAGGTCTCGGTCGCGGTGGCGCCGTGGAGCTGGCTGACCGCGTTCGCACCGGTCGCGTGGCGCAGGACGAAGGCCGTCATGTCGAACGGAGCGCTGGGATCGTCGGTGTGGCCACGGCCGAGCCCCAGGAGCTGGCCGGGCGCCATGCGCATGGTTCCCAGCCAGCGGCTCAGCGCGCCGGCCACCAGGTCGCGGCCGAAGACCTCGTTGCCGGCCGGCACCGGGGTATGGATGGTGAAGACGGCGTCGCGCCCGACCCGCCGCAGCGCCTCGCCGGCCGCCAGGCCGGGATCGGCGGTCACCAGCTCGCCCGCCCGTTCGAGCAGCAGGAAGGCCGAGTGCCCCTCGTTGAGGTGCCAGACCGCTGGCTTGATGCCGAGCGCACGCAGGGCTCGCACGCCGCCCATGCCCAGGATGAGCTCCTGGCACAGCCGCATCTCACGGCCGCGGACATAGAGGATGTGCGTGATCGGGCGGTCGGCCGGGTCATTGGCCGGGATGTCGGTGTCGAGCAGTAGGATCGGCGCGCGCCCGACCTGCGCCACCCAGACCGCGGCATGGACGACGCGGTCGGCGATCTCGACGCTGACCTGGAGTGGCGATCCGTCGCGACCTCGCGCCCGTCGCAGCGGGAGCTGATATGGATCCAGGTCCGGTTGCGCATGCTCCTGGTGGCCATCCGCGTCGATCTGCTGTCGGAAGTACCCGCGCCGATAGAGAAGCCCGATCCCGACGAACGGCAGCGCCCCATCCGAGGCGGACTTGCAGTGGTCGCCGGCCAGGATGCCGAGACCGCCGGAGTAGATCTGCATCGACTCATGGATGCCGAACTCGGCGCAGAAGTAGGCGATCGGTCCGGGCAGGGCGCGCTCCGGGGAGCCGCCGTACCAGGACTCGGAGCCGCCGGCCATGTAGCGACCGAACTCGTCGAGCACGCGGCTGGCGTCGATCATGAAGTCCTCGTCGCCGGTCAGGTCCGCCCAGCGGGCCGCGTTGACCGCGGCCAGGACGCGGATCGGATTTCGGTATCGGGTCCACGCTCCGGAGTTGATCCGGCTGAAGAGCGACTGGGCGCGCGGAGTCCAGCTCCACCAGAGGTTGTAGGCCAGCTCCCCGAGCCCTTCCAGGCCGGCCGGGAGGTTGAAGTCTTGGCCGGACAGGGTCGGCACGCGGAGGGATGTGGTCACGAGGGGGGATGATAGCGGCGACGCGGCGTAGGATGCTCACGATGACGTCGATTCGAGAACGCCGCGGCCTGGACCCGGCCGCGGTGCGAGATCACTTCCCGGCGTTGACGCGCCGCATCGATGGCGTACCGGTCGCCTACCTCGACGGGCCCGGCGGCACGCAGGTCCCTCGTGAGTGCATCGCCGCCATGACGGGCTACCTGGAGACGAGCAACGCCAACCACGGAGGCGCCTTCACCGCCTCCGTCGAGACCGATGCGCTCCTCGACGAGGTGCACGCGGCCGGAGCCGACTTCCTGGGCGCGCACGATCCGGCCGAGATCGCGTTCGGCCCGAACATGACCACCATCACGTTCTCCATCAGCCGCGCCCTCGGCCGCGACCTGCGCCCCGGCGATGAGGTCGTCCTCACACGCCTTGACCACGACGCGAACGT
>JBHENV010000145.1:0-6108 GCA_046261895.1 Candidatus Limnocylindria bacterium | reverse complement strand
ATATTGACGCCCGGCGCCGTGACGTCAGGCTTGATCAGATCCGCGGAAGCGCGATCCGGGCCGCGGGACGAGAAGTCGGCCATGACCGACCCCTGGTCATCGGCGGGGGCTGACGGTGTGATGGTCGCGACCGCCGCGACTGCTGCGGTATCGATGTAGGCCTTGACCAGGAGCCCGTCCGCGAGCGAGAGATGGCTGGTGGGAACGTAGTGGTTGTCGGCAACGAGCGCCTCGGATGCCGATGCATTGTAGAGCACCATTCCGGCGCCGCCCGCCTCGGCAACTGCCTGGCTCTTCTCGACACGCGCATTCGTCCCGCGTTTGCAGAGGACGATCTTGCCCGACACCGCGGCCGGCGAGAGCGAGCCGATGAGACAGAGCTCGGCATTCGCGGCGGTTGCTCCCGCGTTCGGGACGTCGGCCGAGTCGACGATCGGCAGCTGGTCGGTGCCGCCGGTGACGGAGACCCCGACGTACTCGGCGCCATTGCCAAGGATGACGGAGTTCTCGAAGGTGCGGTCCTTCGTGCTCGCGCCCACCGTCGTCAGCCACGGAACCGAGGCCGGCGAGCCCACGGTTGCCGCGCCGGGCCCGTCATTGCCCGCCGAGGTGGCGGCATAGACGCCGTTCAACGCGGCGAAGAGGAAGGCGATGTCGTCTTCGGCGACGAGCGTCGATGCGCTCGAGCCGATCGAGTAGTTGATCACGTCCACGCCGTCGGCAACCGCCGTATCGATGGCGGCGACCAGGTCGGACGTTGCGCATCCGGAGACCCAGCATGCCTTGTACGCGGCGATCCGGGCTCGCGGGGCCGTGCCGCTCACTGTGCCGAGGTCGGCACCCAGGATCGAAGCGTCCACGCCGGCATTGCCGCCAGCCGTCGAGGCGGTGTGCGTGCCGTGACCGTCAGCATCGCGGGCCGACTTGAAGTCCTCCGTGATGATTCCCGCGTGCGTGTGCCCGGCGAGGAAGTAACGGGCGCCGATCAGCTTGTAGTTGCAGTCATCCTGGCTCCACTGCTCGCCGGATTGACAGGTGCCGTGCCAGTCGGCCGGCGGAGCGTCGTATGCCCGTGTTCGCTTGCCGCTGTTTCCGGGCCGATCAGCCAGGTCGGTCTGATCCGAGAAGCTCGGGTGCTCCGGCCAGATCCCGGTATCGATGACGCCGATGATGACGTCCTCGCCGGCATTGCCCTGGCCTCCAAGGTCCGACCACAGCCCGCCCGGGGCGGTGAGGCCGAGGAAATCGGGCGTGCGATCGGTGGTCGGCTGTCGAAGCTCGTCCCTGACGACGGCCTGGACGCCATCGACCTCGCGCAGCGCGTTTGCCTGTGCCGCCGTCAACAGGGCGGCGAAACCGTTGTAGCTGTAGACGTAGTCGGCGATCTTGGTCGCCCCCGGCGCGCTCTGAAGGATCGCATCATGGCGCCCGATGAGGTGGGCGGCATACTTGCGAACCTTGGCGCTGCTCGGATCGATCTTTTCGCCCTTTGCGGGCCTGGTGGCGGCGAGCCCCTGGGTTCCGCCCTCGTAGGCGACCACTGGAGAGGCCTCGAGGCGCACGAGGTACACGCCGGGCAGCTTGGACTGATTGATCTCTCGCCTGACATCGTCGGGAGCACGGACCTCCGGCCCCTGGGCAGCGACCGGTGTCGCCGCGATGAGCGTCAACACGCTCACAAACACAAAGAGTCGTCTAAGCACGAAATGGAAACCCTCAGCTTGGCTCGGATATGGGCAGCGACCGCTCCTGGCGGCCCGGCCGCGGGGCGTCGAACCGGCTCAAACGATAGGCGTTTTCCCCCGTGCGGGCGCGCGTGGGCCCCGGAACGGTGCAGAGGTGGATGCGGGATGTTAGTACGTGAGGGCAGGATCCGTCAAACTCTACTGGACCTCATCGGCCTCTGGTCGGCTGCCGTTCGACGCCACCGATCAAGCGGCTGGCCAGGCGAACCACCACCAATGCGCCCAGCTCGTTGCTGTCGCGGTCGGGCAGGTATTCGGTGAACACCGCCCCGGCCAGCCGCGGGCCAAGGCTCGATAGCAGATCCCATGCGTGGTCGTAATTGAGCCCGCCAGCTGCGGGTGCCGACACCGCGGGAAAGACGGCCGGATCGAGCCCGTCGCAGTCGAAGCTGACGAAGATCTCGACATCCGGTGGGATCTGCGCGATGAGCCAGGGGACACCGCGCTCGCGCAGATCCCGCGCGGTGACGAGGAGGTTGCCGGCAGCCTGGGCGTCAGCCACGTCGTCGGGCCGAGCGGATCCCGGCCCACGCAGGCCGACATGGAAGATCCGCTCCACGTGTTCCATCTCCGACGCCCGGCGCATCGGTGACGAATAGCCCTCGCGAACGCCGTCCACCTCGTCACGAAAGTCCAGGTGCGCGTCCACCTGCAGGACGGTCAGCGGACCTCGATCCCGATAGGCGCGGAGGATCGGGATCGCGACCGAGTCGTCACCGCCGATGCAGACCGGCACGGCGCCACGCTCCAGGATCGAGGCCACCGAAGCGGTCGTCATCGCCGAGTTGCCAGGCCCATCGCCTGCGTTGCCGGGAACATCGCCCACGTCCACCATGCGCGGCAACCGCATCGGCGCATTCGCGTCGAAGTCCCAGTGATCGATGAAGCGGGCGATGCGAGCCGAGCGTCGGCGGACGGCCGGTGGCGCTTCGGAGCAGCCGGCCGTGGCACCCGGCCGCGGATACGGCCATCCGAACGGGACGCCGAGGATCGCGACCTCGGCATCGAGCCTCGCCAGGTCGGTCTGCACCGGGGCGCCGAGAAAGCCGGATTCCGGCTCGTTCATTCGCACCGAATCAGTCCAGTACCCTCGCCGGTCATTCGCGGACGCCCTCCGCCGCCGGATAGCTGATCTCGAGCGGCCTTCCGGTCTCGAGCAGCGTCTTCATGCTCGACAGGACGGGAATCCAACCATGCGCAACGCTCCGGTAGGTCGGCGTCTCACCGTCGAACTCGTCGTGCCTGAGCGTGAGCAGCGTCGCGGCGCCGCGGGGCTCGATCGACCACGTGCAGCGGGACGGTGATTCGTCCGTGCCCGGGAACAAGAAGGTGTGGACGAGCCGGCGGGGCGGATCGGCCTCGATGACCTCGCACTGGATCGACTCCGTTCCGTCGGGATTGCGGTAGACCATCGGCGAGCCCGGCTGCCAGTCCGACTCGACCGTGTTTCCGTAGTAATACTGCCGCGTGAACTCCGACTGTGTGAGGGCCGCCCAGACCTGCTCGGGGGTGGCGGCGATGTACACCTCGTAGACGTGCTTGGGTACCTCGGACATCGTTCTTTTCTCCACGGTGTGCTTGATATCCGCCATCGCCTCCACGAATGGCTCGGCGTAGCGGCTGATCCACCGATCCGCGATGAGGCGGATCGGCACGGGGTTCAGGAAGTGGAGCTTGCGGCGGCCATCCCGGCGGCTGGACACGAGGCGCGCGTCCTCGAGCACCCGGAGGTGCTTCATGACCCCGAAACGGGTCATCTGCGGCAGCGCCGCCTCGAGCTCGCCCAGCGTCAGGCCGTCACGCTCCCTGAGCCGATCCAGCAGCGTGCGCCGATGCGCGTCGGCGAGCGCCCTGAATGCTGGCTCCAACTCTTCCACATAGCCGATTATATGTGACCGTTCGGTCACATGTCAAACCCCGTCGGGATCGCCTGCCATTCGGGGAGTGGGTGTATCGGACTAGGAAGTGGCCGGGGTCTGCCCCAGGCGGGGTGCTTCAGCCAGGCAGGGGCCTGATGCTGCCGCTTCAATCCGCCGCGCATGCATCGGCCCCCTTGGTACGTCCCACGAGGCGTGAGCAGCGGTGGTCAGAGGAAGCGAAGCTCGTCGGCCTCCGGGCGGTCGACCGAGCGGGCGCAGGTCGGGCACCAGAGGCGCGCCTCCACGGGCGTGCCGCACGCCGAGTGACGCATCGGCTCCGCCTGGGCCGAACCGCGCGAGCCCCAGTCGGCCAGGAGGCGAAGGGCACTGGCCAGCTCGAGGCCCTCGTCCGTCAGGGCATAGGTAAAGCGAGGCGGACGCTCAGAGTACGGAACGGCCCGCACGATCCGCTCCCCTTCCAGGCGCTTCAACCGCTCCGACAGGATGTTCGGCGCCAGCCCGGCGATTCCCTCCGACAGCTCGCCGAATCGACGCGGGCCCTCGAGCAGGGCCTCGATCAGCAGGAGGCTCCACCGGTCGCCGACACGCTCCAGGGCAGCGGCCAGGGGAGTCTGCGCGGGCGGCATGTCGCGATCGTAGGGCATCGGCCTTGACAGCGGTGGCCGACGTAGTAACTTGTGCATTGCAAGTCACATCCTAACGACTGGAGTACAGACAATGACAGCCCTGGCAGACCTCGGCCGGGAGATCGGCGAGATCGCGGAGAAGATCGGGCCGTCGGTCGTCGGAATCGGCAATCGATATCGCGGCGGGTCAGGCGTGGTGATCGGCGAGAACCGGATCTTGACCAATGCCCACAATTTGCACGGCGACGAGGTGACGATCACCTTCGCCGATGGACGCAGCCCCGATGCGAAGGTCGTCGGTATCGACGCCGATGGCGACCTCGCCGTCCTCGAGGCGGCAACCGAGGGCGCAGCGGCCCTTTCCCTCGGGACCGATACGCCCGGCGTCGGCGGGCCGGTCGTCGCGCTCGGCAATCCGAACGGGCACGGCCCACGAGTGACGTTCGGCTTCGTGAGCGGCGTCGGCCGATCCTTCCGCGGACCGCGCGGACGCCGCGTGGCCGGTGCCGTCGAGCACACCGCACCGCTCATGCCCGGCTCGTCGGGTGGACCGGTCGTGGACCTCGACGGCAACCTTCTCGGCATCAACACGAACCGGCTCGGACATGGCTTCTACCTGGCGATCGCGACCGATGCCGCCCTGCGGGACAAGGTCGATGCGCTCGGTCGCGGCGAGTCCCCGACGCGTCGTCGTCTCGGCGTCGGCCTGGCGCCATCGCACGTCGCCCGCCAGCTTCGACGCTCGGTCGGCCTGCCGGCGCGGGATGGCCTCCTGGTCCGCGAGGTGGAGGACGACTTCCCGGCCGCCAGGGCCGGAATCGCCGAGGGCGACCTGATCGTGGCTGTCGGCGGAACACCGATCACCAGCGCCGATGACCTCTTCGAAGCACTTGCCAGCGACGGCGCGCTCGAGATCACGATCGTTCGCGGCGCCGATGAGCAGACCGTGACGGTGACCGAATGATGACCCTCGACGGTCGTGTGGCCGAGACACTGAAGCGCGGCGAGACGATGGACATCACGACCGTCGGTCGGCAGTCGGGTGAGCCGCGACGGATCGAGCTCGTGTACCACAACGTGGACGGGCACGTCCTGATCAGCGGCCACCCCGGCCGTCCGAGGTCGTGGCTGGCCAACCTGGCCGCGCATCCGCGCTTCACCTTCCACCTCAAGCGGAGCGTGCAGGCCGATCTGCCGGCCACCGCCCGAGTGATCACCGACACGGCAGAGCGGGAGCGCTTCCTGAAGCCGATCGCGGCCGGCTGGCGGATCGACCACGCGCTCATGGTCGGGTCGGCCCCACTGGTGGAGGTTCTCTTCGACTGAGGCACGGGCGTAGCCGGCCATCACCGGATTCAGACCCCAGCGGATCTGGCGCTGCGACGCGTGGCGTGAGCGCCCTGCGAAGCTCAGGTGTGAATCCGGGGCCGGGCCGCGGTGAGCCGTGCCTACGATGGTGCCGTGAGCGACCCGCGCAACAGGGCATTCGATCTGGCGGTCATCGGCGGCGGTCCGGCAGGGGTCACCGCGGCGCTCCGGGCCGCCGAGCTCGGAGCACGAGTCGCGCTCGTCGAGCGTGACCGGCCGGGAGGAACCTGCACCGATGACGGATGCGCGCCGACACGCGTGCTGGCGAAGGCCGCGCGGCTCATGCGCGATGTGGAGCAGCTGGAAGACTACGGGCTGAGCGGCAGCCGACCAACGCTCGACCTGCGCGCGCTCCTGGCGGCGACGCAGCGAACGGTGTACGAGCTGCACGAGAAGAAGCAGCTTGCCGGCCACCTCGGACGAGCGGGGGTGACACTGATCGACGGCGTTGGTGCAGCGGCCTTCACCGATCCGCACACGGTCGGGCTG
>JBHENV010000144.1:0-8100 GCA_046261895.1 Candidatus Limnocylindria bacterium | reverse complement strand
ATCACCCTGGACCTGTGTCCCACGTCGAACGTGCAGGCGGGCGTTGTCCCCGACCTGTCCGCCCATCCGATCGCCGGGCTCCACCGAGCCGGCGTCAGCGTTACCATCTCGACCGACGATCGCACGGTCACGGGCATCTCGTTGAGCGAGGAGATGGCACGGACGAGCGCGGCGGTCGGCCTGACCGATGACGAGCTCAGGAGCATCGCCATCAACGGCTTCGACCGTGCCTTCGCGCCGCGCACCGTGATGGCGCCGATCCGCGCCGCCGCTGCGCGGGCCTGGGATGCCTGGCGCGGCGGGATCGGCATCAGCTGACGCGGGGCTCCAGCAGCGCAAGGACGGCCGCAGGATCGGCGGCGATGGCGTCGGGTCGCCGCTCGCCATCCAGGGTGGTCGCCAGCTCGCCATCGGCCACGCCGGTCAGGACGAGGATGGCGGAACAGCCGGCACGGTGTGCGCCGACCACGTCCGCATCCGGGTTGTCGCCGATGACCACGACCTCGTCGGCGGGAATACCACTCGCCTCGAGAATCGCGCTGAACATGGCCGGCGACGGCTTGCCGATGACTTCGGGCGTCGCCCCGGTGGCGGTGACCAATGCCGCGACGATGGCGCCGGCGCCCGGAAGAAAGCCGACCGCCGTCGGGTAGCGGGTATCGGCGTTCGTGGCGATCAAGCGTGCGCCGTCGCCGACGGCCCGCATGCCGACCGCCAGGCGCCGATAGTCCAGATGCGGGTCCAGCCCGACGATCACGGCGTCGTACCGCCGCTCGAGGCGTCCTCCGGCGTGGTCGCGCATCGAATCGTCTCCGGCCATCACGACCTGCAGCCCGGCCGCACGCAGCTCGACCTCCATCCCCGCGGCACCGATCGCCAGGACCGAACGCACGTCCGGTGCATGGCGGCGCAGGTGGTCCACGGTTGCCGAGGTCGACGTCACGATCTCGTCGACGGCCGTGGCAATTCCCATTCCCGCCAGGCGCTCGACGTACCCGGCGCGAGCGACCATTGAATTGTTCGTCGCGAATCGCACGGCGACGCCGGCGGAATGGAGCGCCGAGATCAGCTCTCGTGCGCCGGCGATCGGCTCATGGCCACGATACACGACGCCATCGAGATCGAAGATCACGAGGCGGATCCGGTCGGGAAGGCTGGTCATGCCGCCGGATGATACGGGCGAGGTGCGGTCGCCGGGCCTTGAGCGAGCAATCGGCAAGGAAGTATGATGCCGCAGATCCTGGGCCAGGTGCCCATGGCCCGAGCGCATCGGAGGCGCCGCAACATTTTCGCGGCAGAGCGCACCGAATTTGGTGTAGAGGAGATTTCATGCGGAAGCATCCCGGCATCGTCACGATGACGATCCTGGCCGCCCTCATCCTCGTCCTGGCCGCGTGCCAGGCCGATCAGGGTGGATCAACGGCAGCCAGCCCGAGCGCTGCAGCGGCGAGCGGCCTGTGCCGCCCCGTCGGCGACGCCACTGCACCGGAGGCCTCGGAGCCCGAGAAGGCCGAGGCAGGCAGCAGCGAGCTGAAGGTCGGCCTCGTGACGGACGTCGGTACGCTCGACGACCGCAACTTCAACCAGTACAGCTGGGAAGGTGCCCTGCTCGGCGCCGAGATCATCGGCGCTCCGGAACCGCAGAGCGTCGTGACCACCGAGTCGAGCGAGTACGAAGGAAACATCCAGTCCTTCATCGACGAGGACTACAACGTCATCGTGACCGTCGGCTTCGCGCTCGGCGAGGCGACGGCGGCCGCGGCGGCGGAGAATCCGGAGATCCACTTCGTCGGCGTGGACCAGTTCCAGGCGGGCGATGATGCGGCTGTCGGGCTCGGCCTCGACAACTACGAGAGCCTCATCTTCAACGAGGCCCAGGCCGGCTACCTGGCCGGCATCGTGGCGGCCAGCATCAGCGAGTCGGGCGAGATCGCCGCGATCGGCGGCTCGGGGACGATTCCCCCGGTCGTGAACTACATGCGCGGCTACGAGAACGGCGCGATGAGCGTCAATCCCGACGTCACGGTCGGCTTGAAGTACATCAGCGACGACCTCACCGTGGCCTTCAACGATCCGACCGCCGGCAAGACCTTCGCCGACCAGTTCCTGCAGCAGAGCGAGAACGTCGACGTGATGTTCCCGGTGGCCGGTAAGACCGGCAACGGCGTGCTGCAGTCAGTCGAGGAGGCCGGGATCTACGCCATCGGCGTGGATGTCGACCAATGGCTGTCCACCCCGGACAGCGCCGAGTGCATAGTGACCAGCGCCGAGAAGAAGCTGACCAAGGCCGTCTCCGAGGGCATCGTGGCCGCCGGTGAGGACTCGCCACGGACCGGCAACGTCTTCTACGGGGCCGACAACGAGGGCATCGGCCTGGCGCCGTTCTACCAGTTCGAGGATCTCATCGACGAGGAGACCCAGGGTCTCATCGACGATGCGCTGGCCTCGATGGCCTCGGGCGAGCTGGACCCGTGCCAGCCGTCCGGCCTCTGCTTCGCGGGTGAGCCCGATACGGGCAACTGATCGGCTCGTCATGAGCTGAACGAACGGAGCGAGCGGGCCGATCCTCCAGATTGGCCCGCTCGTCACATCCACGGACGAACATGGTGCGATGACAACGTCGAGCGAGGCACGCCAGGCGTCGCGTGGCGCGAAGGGAGCGCCGCTGCTCGAGATGCGCGGCATCACCAAGCGTTATCCGGGAGTGGTCGCAAACGACGGCATCACGCTCGACGTGCGCGCCGGCGAGATTCACGCCCTGCTGGGCGAGAACGGTGCCGGCAAGTCGACGCTCATGAACATCCTCTACGGCATGGCGGTGCCGGACGACGGCGAGATCCTTCTCGACGGGGAGCCGGTCGAGATCGACGGTCCGGACGACGCCATTCGGCGCGGGATCAGCATGGTGCACCAGCACTTCATGCTCGTGCCGGTGCTGACCGTGGCAGAGAACATCCTGCTCGGCGACGAGCCCATGGCCAACCCGATCCTGCTCGATCGACGCGCTGCGCATGCGCGCATCCGTGAGCTGGGCCGGACCTTCGGCTTCGAGATCGACCCTGACGCGCGGGTCGGATCGCTGTCGGTCGGTTGGCAGCAGCGCGTCGAGATCCTCAAGGCGCTCTACCGCAACGCGAACATCCTGGTCCTCGACGAGCCGACGGCGGTCCTCACGCCACAGGAGACACGCGAGATCTTCAGGGTCCTGCGCCAGCTCAGCCGGGAGCTCGGAACCGCCATCATCTTCATCAGCCACAAGCTGTACGAGGTGCTGGAGATCGCGGATCGCATCACCGTCATCCGCCGCGGAAGGGTCGTGGGATCCCGCATCCCCTCGGAAACCGATGAGGACGACCTGGCGGAGCTCATGGTCGGGCGAGAGGTTCAGCTGACGGTCGACCGCGGGGAGAGCCACCCGTCCGATCCGACGCTCACAGTCGCGGGCCTCCACGTCAAGGATGATCGCGGACAGGAGGTCGTCCACGAC
Source organism: Candidatus Limnocylindria bacterium (assembly GCA_046261895.1). Lineage (GTDB taxonomy): Bacteria > Chloroflexota > Limnocylindria > QHBO01 > QHBO01 > JACDBZ01. The sequence goes on along the minus strand of JBHENV010000144.1, from coordinate 4,613 downwards.
GTCGGCTTCGAGGTGCGGGCGGGTGAGATCTTCGGGATCGCGGGCGTGGCCGGCAACGGACAGGACGAGCTGGTCGAAGCGCTCGTGGGGCTCCGATCCGTCGCTTCAGGCACCGTCACGCTCGACGGGCGAGCGCTGACCGGCGCGAGCCCACGGCGCCTGCACCAGCTGGGCGTCGGTTTCGTGCCCGCCGATCGTCATCGCTACGGGCTGGTGCTCAGCTTCCCGCTCACGGACAACCTGAGCCTGAACGATTATTACCGTGCGCCCTACTCCCGGGGCATGGTCCGCGACGAGGACGAGATCCGAACCTACGCGGAGCGTCTCATCGGCGAGTACGACGTCCGCACGCCGTCGGCGGATGTCACCGCCGGGGCGCTCTCCGGCGGCAACCAGCAGAAGGTCGTGGTGGCGCGCGAGCTCGACGGGCAGCCGCGTCTGTTGGTCCTCGAGCAGCCGACCCGCGGGCTCGACGTGGGCAGCATCGAATTCATTCATCGCCAGGCGATCGCAAAGCGAGATGCCGGCGTGGCTGTCCTGCTCGTGTCGGCCGAGCTCGACGAGGTCCTCGAGCTCTCGGACCGCATCGGGGTCATGTATCGCGGCCGGATCGGCGCCATTCTCGACGCGCGCAGCACGAACCGCGAGGAGGTCGGCCTGCTCATGGCGACCGGGGGTCGCGAGCCCGCGGATGCGGTGATCGAGCGCGCATGACCGATCGGCCGGTCACGGGCGAGACCCTGCGCGAGGCCCATCCGCCCCAGGCATCGTTACCCCAGCCGTCTCCGCGACGCCGGTCGCGCGGCAGGCTGCTCGGCACGATTCTGCTGCCTGGCACGGCCATCGTGCTGGCGCTGCTCGTGGGTGCGGTGATCATGATCGCGTCGAGCCCGCTCGTCGGTGGGGCGATCGACCCCGCGCTGCCGCTGACCGCCTACGGGGCACTCGTGGCGGGCTCCCTCGGATCGCTCAACGCGATCATCAACACGCTCGTGCAGGCCACTCCGCTCATCCTCGCCGGCCTGGCGGTCGGCGTCGGCTTCAAGGCCGGTCTCTTCAACATCGGCGCCCAGGGACAGTTCCTGATGGGCGGCCTTGCGGCGGCCGCGATGGGGGTGGCGACGGCGGGCCTTCCGCCGATCGCAGCCATCTCGCTTGCCGTGCTGGCGGGCATCGTGGCAGGGGCGGCGTACGGCTTCATTCCCGGCTTCCTGAAGGCCTATACCGGCGCCCACGAAGTCGTGACCACCATCATGCTCAACTACGTCGCGATCCAGGTCATCGCGTACGTCGCGTCCGGCCCGCTTCGCGGCGCGAACGTCTCCTTCTCCCGCACCGAGACGATCACCACCGCCGCGCTCCCGGTGATCGCCGGGCGGGAGGGCCACGTCGGAATCCTTTTCGCGGCCGTCGCGGTGCCGATCATCGCCTGGCTGCTCTTCCGCAGCACGCTCGGCTTCGAGATCCGCACCGTCGGTGCCAACCCGGATGCGGCGCGCTACGCCGGCATGCACCCGCGTGCGCTGATCATCCTCACCATGGCGCTGAGCGGCCTGCTGGCCGGCCTGGCGGGAGCGACCGAGATCCTCGGCCAGGTCGGCCACATGCCGGCGGCCTATGCGACCAGCGTGGGCTTCGACGCCATCGCCGTCGCGCTGCTGGGCCGCTCGCACCCGGTCGGGATCCTCTTCGCCGGCCTCCTTTTCGGCGCGATGCGCGCGGGCGCCGGCCTCATGCAGATCCAGGCGGGCATCCCGGTCCAGATGGTCAACGTGCTCCAGGCGGTCATCCTCTTCTTCCTCGCCGCCGAGCTCATCGTGCGCTACGTGTTCCGCATCCGAGCCGACGGCGTCGGCGTGTCCGAGCTGCAGACGATCACGCGCTCGTACGCCGAACAGGCACCGAAGTAGAGCGATGGACCTTCTCTACGACATCCCGATCATCGGCCTGCTCTTCCAGTTCATCGGCTACGTCATCGACGTTCTGCCGATCATCGCGCCCACGATCATCGGAGCCGCCACGCCGATCGCCCTCGGGGCGCTGTGCGGCTTCATGAACGAGCGCTCAGGCGTCGTGAACATCGGCATCGAGGGCATGATGCTCACGGCCGCCTTCGTGGCCTGGTGGACGGCCTCCCTCACGGCGCAGCTCATCCCCGACGGCCCGGCCGGGCCACTCGGCATCTCGGCGCCGCTGCTGATCGGCCTGGTCGCCGCGATCGGCGCGGCCATGCTCGTCAGCCTCGTCCACGCCTGGCTCTCGATCACGGTTCGAGCCGACCAGATCATCTCAGGGACGATCATCAACATCTTCGCGGTCGGCATCACCGGCTACCTGAACCTGCTCGTCAGCCGATCGGCGCCGCCGTCTGCCGGGCAGTTCACCCGCTGGGACCCACCACAGGCGCTCAGCGACCTCCCGTTGATCGGGTGGCTGTTCGACGCGCTCTTCGCGCAGGGACCGATCGGCCTCTGCCTGCTCGTGGGGGTCGTCGTGCTCCAGATCCTGCTCTTCCGATCGCGCTGGGGTCTCCGCACCCGGGCCGTCGGAGAGCACCCGGAGGCCGCGGAGACGGTCGGGATCGACGTGATCGCGCTTCGGTACCGCAACGTGATCCTGGGCGGCGTGTTCGCGGGTCTCGCGGGCGCCTACCTGACGATCGAGTTCGGCAACTCGTTCCAGGGCGAGATGACGAACGGGCGCGGCTTCATCGCCCTGGCGGCGCTCATCTTCGGACGGTGGACGCCGCTCGGCGCGTTTGGTGCCGCACTCCTGTTCACGGCATCCGAGGGGATCCAGCGCGCGGTGCGATTCGGGCCGCCCGAGGGCGCGCTCGGCGACTTCCTGGCCGGGGTCCCGACGCAGGTGTACAGCGCTGTGCCCTATGTCATCACGATCATCATCCTGGCCGGCGTCGTGGGCCGCTCCCTCGCGCCGGCCGCGGTGGGACGCCCGTTCTCGCGCGAGAAGCGTGAGCGCCGGAGCCGGCCAGCGGCCTCTGCCACCGGCACGCCCGAGGGCTAGGGCCGGCGCACGTCGCCGGCCGCGTGCGGGTGTGGCGTCGGCGGCACTCGCAGCAGATCGACAGACATATTGTGAGCGGTCAGGTCGCGCACGACCGAGAGATGGTCGTAGTCGACGGAGCGGAAGCCGATGGCGATGTCCGGGTCCCCGACGTAGATGACCGCGTAGCGGGCCCGGGCGTCACCCTCCGTGCCGCATCCGACCGAGCCGCACGCAACGAAATGCGCCTGGCCGACGACCCGATGGAAGGCCTCGTGGGTGTGACCGAAGCAGAACACGTCATCCGCCTCGTCGCTCGCGATCCGCGCAAGCACGCGTGACGGGCGTTCCGACCAGAGGTACTCGTTCTCTCGCATCGGCGAGCCGTGAAAGAGATAGAGGGATCGACCGGCGACGTTGACCCGCAAGGTGCGTGGGAGCTGCCGCAGCCAGGACCGGTGCTCCTCGACCATCGTCTCCGCCGTCCAGCGCATGGAGGCGTCGCCGGCGGCCTCGGCTTGCCTCGAGCCCCATGCCGCACCGGTCTGTTCGCGGTCCATCCCCACCGCCTCGTCCCAGTTTCCCTGCACCGTGGGGATCTCGAGCCTGCGCAGGAGCTCCACCGTCTCGTTCGGGTGAGGGCCGCGACCGACGGCGTCGCCCACGCAGTAGATCGCCTCCGCGCCGATCCGTGCAATGTCGTCGATCACGGCGTGAAGCGCAGGCAGGTTGGCATGTATGTCGGCAATGACCGCGATCCGCATGCGCGCAGTCTCCCCGCGCGACCCCAGGACCCGCAATGCCCCCCGCGAAGAACTTCCGTACGGGCTGACAGCCCCTCAGATGGCGCCGCTGCCCACCGCGACCGGAGCGGCCAGCACGCTGACGCGCCCGGCAACCGTGCGGGCAACCTCGCGCAGCGCCGCGGCCGCCAGGGAGTCCTGACCGCCGGGGTACTGCGCCGAGGTGATGGGGACGCCGGCATCTCCACCGGCGCGCACGCCCGGCTCGAGCGGGATGCGGCCGAGGACCTCGAGCTCCAGCTCCCGCGCGATCCTGGCTCCCCCGCCGGACCCGAAGATGTCGTGCTCCTCGCGGCAATGCGGGCAGATGAAGCCGCTCATGTTCTCGATCACGCCCAGCGTCCGGACGTTCACCTTGTTGAACATGCCGATCGCCTTGCGCGCGTCGAGCAGGCTGACCTCCTGCGGCGTGGTGACGATGACGGCGCCGGTGAGCGGGATGAGCTGGCTCAGGCTGAGCGCCGCGTCACCGGTGCCCGGCGGCAGATCAATGACGAGGTAGTCGAGCTCGCCCCATTCCACGTCCCGCAGGAACTGTGCGATGGCGCTGTGGATGAGCGGGCCGCGCCAGATGACCGGCGCATCGGCCTGGAGGAAGTACTGGATGCTCATCATCTGCACGCCGTGGGCCACGACCGGGTTCGGCCGGCCGCCGTTGCCGGTCACGTGGGCCCCCTGAGTCCCCATCATGAGCGGCACGTTCGGGCCGGTGATATCAGCGTCCAGCAACCCCACCTTGGCACCGTCACGGGCCAGGCTGACCGCCAAGTTGACGGCCACCGTCGACTTGCCGACGCCTCCCTGGCC
>JBHENV010000143.1:0-3681 GCA_046261895.1 Candidatus Limnocylindria bacterium | reverse complement strand
CTCGGTGATGCCCTCCTCGAGCAGCTGGCCATCGGCCTTCTCGATGTAGCTGAGCAGCAGCTCCTTGTCGACCGGCGTATAGCGCTGGCCGAGGGGGTTGTAGATCCCGACCTCCTTGAAGAGGGGATCCATGCCGAAGGTGCGTGCCTCGTCCGGGATGATCGGCACGATGCGGTTGCCGATCTGCGGATCGCGCACGAGGTTGCGGACGAGACGGCTGAAGGCCATCGTCGTGCTGGCCGGCCGCTCGGAGCCGGCGAAGAACTCGGTGAAGGAGGTGTCCTTCGGCGCCGGCAGCGGCTTCGGCACCACCACCCGCCTGGGGACCACCCCGCCCAGCGCGGCCCGCCGCTCGAGCATGTACCGGATCTCGGGCGCATCGGGGCCCGGATGGTAGTAGGGAGCCTCCTTTAGCCGGTCGTCCGGGATCGGCAGCTCGAGGCGGTCGCGGAAGATCTTCAGCTCGTCCGCCGTCAGCTTCTTCGCCTGGTGCGTGACGTTGCGTCCCTCGATGCCCGGACCCAGCGTCCAGCCCTTCACGGTCTTGGCCAGGATCACGGTCGGCGCGCCCCTGTGGCTCACCGCCGCCGCGTAGGCCGCGTGGACCTTCCGATAGTCGTGGCCGCCGCGGCGGAGCTTGGCCAGATCGTCGTCGGTGAGGTGCTCGACCATCGCTCGCAACCGGGGATCCGGTCCGAAGAACTGTTCTCGGATGGTGGCGCCGTCGCTGACGGCCATGCGCTGGTAATCGCCATCGAGCGTGTCGTTCATCTTGGCGAGCAGTACGCCGTCCTTGTCACGTGCCAGCAGGTCGTCCCACTCGCGGGCCCAGATCACCTTCACCACGTTCCAGCCGGCGCCGCGGAACAGGGCCTCGAGCTCCTGTATGACCTTGCCGTTGCCGCGCACCGGGCCGTCGAGGCGCTGGAGATTGCAGTTGATGACGAAGGTGAGGTTGTCGAGTCCTTCGCGGGCGGCCAGGCTCAACGACCCGAGCGACTCTGGCTCGTCCATCTCCCCGTCGCCGAGGTAAGCCCATACGCGCGCGCCATCGGTATCGGCGATGCCTCGCGCCGACAGGTAGCGGTTGAAGCGGGCCTGGTAGATGGCGGCCATCGGCCCCAGCCCCATGCTGACCGTCGGGAACTGCCAGAACTCCGGCATCAACCGGGGGTGCGGATAGCTCGACAGGCCGATCTGGTCGGTCAGCGCCTCCCGTCGGAAGTGATCGAGGTTCTCCTCGTTCAGGCGACCCTCCAGGAAAGCCCGCGCATAGATGCCGGGTGCTGCGTGGCCCTGGAAGTAAATCTGGTCGCCAGGGCCCTCGTCGGAGCCTCGGAAGAAGTGGTTGAAGCCCACCTCGTACAGGCTGGCCGCTGAGGCGTAGGTCGACAGGTGGCCGCCGATCCCCTCGAACGTCGTGTTCGCACGCAGCACCATGGCCAGCGCGTTCCACCGGATCAGGCGTCGGATCTTGAGCTCCATCGCCTCGTCGCCGGGAAAGTAGGGCTCCTGCTCCGGGCTGATCGTGTTGATGTATCGCGTCTGGGTCAGCGTCGGGAGGCCGACCTGGAGCTGGCGCGCCCGCTTCAGCAGCTTGTAGATGAGGAATCGCGCTCGCTCCGGCCCGGCGGCCTTGACCACGCCATCGAGTGACTCCATCCACTCCTGCGTCTCCACCGGATCGATATCCGGGAGCTGCTGCTTGAACTGGTCGAAGATCTCGTGAATCGGCTGTGGCATGTCGGCTCTATGGTACAGACCGATGCGGATCGGTGACGCAGACCGCTCCCTCCACGCAGACTTGATCCGTGGTGCGGGCCAGGGCCCGGCGAAAAGGAGGCAAGCACCGCTGCCCGGCAGTGTGACCCGTGGTGCGGGGCCAACGGCCAGCGAAGACGGTTGCGAGCGCAGCTCCGTCGCGATTTGACCCGTGGGGCGAGTAGATCGCCATGGAGCTCGCCTTCCCGTAGTCGCTGGCCCCGCGGTGCGGGTCACCGCAGGCGGTCAGACGGCAGCCCACCTGGAGACCGAGGGCGCGCGTCGTGCAATCATCGGGCTCGATGCGCACGATCTACCGTTCGGAGCCGCCCTGGCCGCATCGCGTGCTGGTGCTCGGCGGGGGATTCGCGGGTGTCGAGACCGCGCGGCACCTGGAAAGGCTCACGCGGCGCCGCGACGATGTCGAGGTGTGGCTCGTCAGTCGCGAGAACTTCAGCCTCTTCACGCCACTGCTGCCGGAGGTGTGCTCCGGCAACCTCGAGGCTCGCCACTGCGTGACGGCCCTGCGCGCCCAGCTGCGCCGCCCGTCGAGCTGGGCGGTGACCGCGGAGGTCGAGGGAATCGACCTGGATGCGAAGCAGGTGACCGTGATGGGCGGTGACGGCGACCTGCATCGGCTCAACTACGACTCGCTCGTCATAGCATTGGGCGGCGAGACGGCGACCTTCGGGATCAAGGGGATCGAGGAGTACGCGGTCGGGATGAAGACGCTGGCCGACGCGTTCGCACTGCGCAACCGGATCATCGAGATGCTCGAGCGCGCGGAGCTCGAAACCGATGCCGACGAGCGGCAGGCGCAGCTCACCTTCGTCGTCGGCGGCGCTGGGTTCAGCGGGGTCGAGACGGCCGGCGAGATCGAGGACTTCATCCGTCGTGTCCGGCGTCGGTTCTACCCCAAGATCGAGCCGAACGAGACGACCGGCCACCTCGTCGAGCTGAAGGACAGCGTGCTGCCGGAGATGCCGCCGGAGATGGGGGAGTATGCCGCGAAGGCGCTCCGGAAGCGTGGATACGAGATCCATCTCGGCACGCCGATGAAGGAGGTGCGCGAGGATGGCGTGGTCATCGGCGATGGGCAGTTCATCCCGTCGAGGACGATCATCTGGACCGGCGGCGTGCAGCCGTCTCCGGTGGTGCGGGGTTCCGGGATCGACGTCGACAGGGCGGGCCGCGCCGTGGTGGCGCCGACGATGACGACGAGCCGAGAGGGTGTCTGGGCGATCGGTGACTGCGCGATGATCCCCAGGTCCGACGAGGCCGGCCAGTTTCACGCTCCCACCGCACAGAACGCGGTTCGAGAGGCGAAGCGGCTGGCGAGCAATATCGTGGCGAGCATCGATCGCAAGCCGCAGGAGGTGGAGCCGTTCCGTTATCGGACCATCGGGACGCTGGCCAGCATCGGCCATCACACCGGCGTGGGGCTGGTGTTCGGCGTCAGGGTCCGGGGCCTGATTGCGTGGTTCATGTGGCGCGGCTACTACTGGAGTCGCGTGCCGGGCATCGGCGGCAAGGCCCGCGTGGCGCTCGACTGGGCCCTGAACGCCCTGTTCGGGTCGGATCCGGTCCAGCTCAAAGTCGACTACGAGGGTGCGGGCGGGATGGGTCCATCCGGGAAACGGCGACCCGTTTCCCGGAGGACTGATCCGCGCTCCTGATCCCTGGGCGCCCCCCACAGGAGAAGACCCACGGGGCCTGGTCCAACGGGCTCGCCGCCGCGCTTCGCACTACACTGCCGGACGTGTCCCGCGAAGAGCGCCGCAACTACGAGCGCATGATGAAGAACATGGAGCGCGGCCCGGCGCTTCCGCCAGCTGCGAAGGCGCGCGCGGAACGGAACGCGCAGCGGCGGGCCGCGCGCGCATCCGCGCCGCCGACCTTCGGCTTCACGCGGCGGTTCAT
>JBHENV010000142.1:0-4061 GCA_046261895.1 Candidatus Limnocylindria bacterium | reverse complement strand
CCGGATCGGCTGCCTCGTGCACAGGTGATGTGCTCTGACCGACCCCTGGCCGGCGGTACGGGGCTTACGGCGAGGGAGCGGAGCGTTGCGGGCGCTCTGTTGTGATCTCACCCCTGGTGCGGGCGAATCGGCACCCGAATCGCGGGCTCCGTCGTCATCTGCCCGTGGTGCGGGCGAAGCGGCACCAGGGTCCCGTTCCTTGTCCGTTAGCCCCGCGGTGCGGGTCAAGCCCCCGTACAGCCGAGGCCGCGGAGACACGCCGCAGGCCCGGCACTGGTCTCAGTCGTTGTAGAGACGCTCCTCGATGAGCTTCTCGGCGGTGATCCGCCCCGTCGGGTCAAAGCAGCTGTACTCGAAGAGCTTTTCGTACTCGAGGTCCACATTGTCCTGGCCGCCGCGGTTCTTCTCGATGGTTGCGACCACCCAGTCGCGGTACCGCTGCGCCTGGTACGGGTTGAACTCGATGTTCACCTTGGCGACGATGTTGTACTTGTCGTTCAGGATCAGGATGATGTCCGACTCGTAGTTGATGGCCGATGAGCCACGCAGGTGATGGTTTCGCAGGCGCTTGGCCTTGAGGCCTTCGCGGTCGGCCGCCACGATCGCCACCACGGGGACGCCCTCGGCCAGCGCGATGTCCTTGAGACCCGAGACGATCCGCGTCACCTTCTCGGCCTCGTCAGCGGGCTCGGGAACGACGGGTACCTTCTGGAGGTAGTCGACGAACAGCACCAGGCGACGCTCGTCGTCGCCGCCGCGGTGCTCCTTGACGAGCGCCCGCAGGTTCTCGATGGTCGAATGTGTCGAGGTGCCGCGCATGAGGAACAGGTTGGAGCCGTATCTGGCGATCCGCTCGAGCGAAGGCCGCAGGCGGGGATTGGCACCCAGCTTGGCGCGGATGCCGCTTTCGGCGGAGGTCGTGTACGAGCTGACGACCTCCTTCTTGACGTCCTGGATCTTCACGGCCCCCGACTTCTTCGGAAGATGCGTGAGCGCCGACTCCATCGCCACCATGCGCTGGATCAGGTACTCCTCGTCGTGCTCGAAGCAGACGTAGAGGGCGGTCGCCTGGCCCGATGCGGCCATGTTGCGCGCCATCTGGAGCGCCATCGTGGTCTTGCCCTGGCCCTGGGCGCCGCCGATCAGCATCAGCTCACCGGGACGCAGGCCACCGCCGATCGTCTTGTCCATAGGTACGAAGCCGGTCGCGATCGGGACGAGGTTCTCGATGCCGCCGCTGGCGACCCGCTCGTTCAGGCTGGTCAGGACATCGAGCGCCGAGCGCGGCATCAGGGTGCCGTCGGCGGCCTCGAGCTTCCACTCGGTGTCGGTCTTCTTGGTCTGGGCGATCGGCTCTTCGATCATGTTGTCGCAGGCTCCAATGTGCTCAGGTCGTGCCGCTCCGCGCGGCAGGTGCCTGCGCGCAACACGCAATCGAGTATACGGCCCACCTCCTACCCGGACCAATGACCCGATATGGCTACGCGCCCCGCGGGTCGTGCGCTGTCCGTGGGCGCAATCTGACCCCGAGCGGAGTGGTGCGCCGCTCGGCGGTGCTAGCTGAACCCGTAGCGTGAGGCGCCGCTGAGCGGCGCTATCTGGACCCGAGCGCGGGGTGCGTCGCTCAGCGGCGCTAACTGGACCCGAGCGCGGGGTGCGTCGCTCAGCGGTGTCATCTGCGCGCCCAGGGGCGCCAGCTGGCAAATCTTGGCCACTTCGCGCTCACGCGCCTGCTGAATCGGCGAGCCCAGGTTCGAGTAGCAGGCTGTGGTGAGATAGCGCCGATGAGCGGCGAACCGCTCACGCGCATGGGCGCCGATGGCGTGGAATGCCGGGTACCCATCACCGGGGGCTTGGGCAGGTCAGCGGCATCCACGAGGCGATGAACCGTCCAGCTAACGCTCACCATGACAGCCGTGGGAGCTCCACGGCACCTCGCGATCTGGCCCAAGCCGATCCCTAACGGTAAGTGGTGCCTCGGGGACCTACGTCGAAGCACGCATCCCCACCGGGCGCCGCCGCTCGTCGCCGACGACGACGACGACGACGGCTGAGGCCCGCCACGCGGGCGGGCCTTGGTGCATCGGTCAGGAAGGAAAGGATCAGGCCGGCTGTGGCGCCGGTCCGGGGCGGCGACGCTTGGCCCCGCCATCCTCTTCCGTCTCCGGCTCGACCTCCGCTTCGGTCGAGGGGATATCCGCCAGGGCCGCGATCCGCTTCGGAGTTGGCCCACCCGAACGCGGCGGAACGACACCCTCGAAGAGCGACTCGAACTCCTCGGACTCGATCGTCTCCTTCTCCACGAGCAGGGTGGCGAGCCGATCGAGCACGTCGCGGTGCGCGGTCAGCGCCTCCTTGGCGCGGCTGAAGCCGTTGTCGATGATCGCCCGTACCTCGGAGTCGATCTTGGCGGCGACCTCGTCGGAGTAGTTGCGCTGCTCACTGATCTCGCGGCCGAGGAAGACCATCTCTTCCTTCTTGCCGAACGCCAGCGGGCCGAGCTTCTCGCTCATCCCGTACTGGGTGACCATCGCGCGAGCAAGGCCGGTCGCCTTCTCGATGTCGTTCGACGAGCCCGTCGTGGTGTCTCCGAAGACCAGCGTCTCGGCCACGTTGCCTCCGAGCATGCCGGCGATCTTGTCTTCGAACTCGGTCTTGCTATGGAGGTATCGGTCCTCCTGGGGGAGGCTCATGGTGTACCCGAGGGCCATACCACGGCTCACGATCGTGACCTTGGTGACGGGATCGCACTTGGGGAGAAGGCGCTGCACGACGGCGTGGACGCCCTCGTGATACGCGATGATGACCTTCTCGTCCTCGCTGATGATCCGGCTCCGGCGCTCGGGACCGGCGATCACGCGGTCGATCGCCTCGTTGAACTCGTCGTTGCCGACAGACTTCTTGTTGCGACGCGCGGCCAGGATGGCGGCCTCGTTGACGAGGTTCGCCAGGTCGGCGCCGGAGAAGCCTGGGGATCGACGGGCGATCGCCTCGATGTCGACCGTCTTGTCGAGCGGCTTGCCCTTGATGTGGACGTTGAGGATCTCGCGACGGCCCTTGATGTCGGGCCGATCGAGCACCACCTGGCGGTCGAACCGCCCGGGGCGCAGGAGCGCCGGGTCCAGGACGTCGGGCCGGTTGGTGGCGGCCACCACGATCACGTTGGTGTTCGTGTCGAAGCCGTCCATCTCGACCAGGATCTGGTTGAGCGTCTGCTCCCGCTCGTCGTGCGAGCCGCCCAGGCCGGCGCCGCGCTGGCGGCCGACCGCGTCGATCTCGTCGACGAAGACGATGCACGGGGAGTTGCGCTTGGCCTGCTCGAACAGGTCGCGGACGCGGCTGGCGCCGACGCCCACGAACATCTCCACGAACTCGGAGCCCGAGATCGAGAAGAAGGGCACGCCCGCCTCGCCGGCGACGGCGCGCGCGAGGAGCGTCTTGCCGGTGCCGGGCGGGCCGACCAGCAGCACGCCACGCGGGATCCGCGCCCCGAGCGAGTTGAACTTCTCGGGGTACTTGAGGAACTCGACCACCTCGGTCAGCTCCTGCTTGGCCTCGTCGACTCCGGCGACGTCGTTGAAGGTCACGACCGTCTTGTTGCCCAGGAACATCCGAGCGCGGCTCTTGCCGAAGCTCATCGCCTGGTTATTGGTCCCCTGCGCCTGGCGCATCATGAAGAAGATGAACCCGCCGATCAGGAGAACCGGCAGCAGGGCCGTGATGAGGAGCGTGAGGATGCCGCCGGCGGCGCTCTCTTCCACGACCTCGAAGTTCTGGCACGCGGCGTTCTCCGTGCCGGCGGCGGCGCAGATATCGCCATAGGGATCGGTCAGCTCCGATGGCGCGATCGCGGTCTGCTCCTCGCGGCCGTCGGCGAAGGCCGCGGTGAGACGCAGGCCTTCCTTGGTGATGGATTCGATTTCTCCGCTCCGAGCGTCCTCGATCGGCGCAGCCCGCGCGACATCCGCGTCGTCGCCCTGCTTAAAAAGGACAAACCCACGGCGATCGACGTCCAAGTCGACCGCATCGGCTTCCACATCCCGGACGAGTTCGTCGTCGGC
>JBHENV010000141.1:0-4007 GCA_046261895.1 Candidatus Limnocylindria bacterium | reverse complement strand
GGCCCCGACACGACCACGAGCATCGGGTTCGGGAAGGTCATCCGCTTCCGCGCATCACTGACCGCCCGGTCGGCCTTCATCCCTCGACCTCGGCACCCACGCCGGACGCCAACAGGCCGGGGACGACCCGGACGCCGGACGCCTCGAGACACGCTGCGAGGTCCGGCGGCAGCTCGCTCCAGGCCCGGAGCCGCCGCGAGTCCAGCGGTCGCTCGAGCCCGAGCCGCGAGGCGTGCAGGAACTGGCGTCGCAAGCCACCCGGTCCCTCGCCACCGCCGTAGCGCAGGTCGCCCGCGATCGGCAGATTGAGGTACGAGAGGTGGGCGCGGATCTGGTGGGTTCGCCCGGTCAGCGGTCGGAGCGCGAGCAGCGCGTAACCACCACCGCCCGCGATCAGCTCGTACTCGGTCGTCGACTCACGGCCACCGGCCACCACGGCCATCCGCTGTCGGTCCCTCGGATCGCGCCCGATGGGGGCTTCGACCCGGCCACGAGCAGACGGAACCTCGCCCCGCACGAGAGCGAGGTATTCCTTATCGATGCTGCGGTCACCGAACTGGCGCATGAGGCTCGCCTGGGCCAGGTCGTTCTTGGCCACCACGATCAGCCCGCTCGTCTCCTTGTCGAGCCGATGCACGATGCCCGGGCGGCCGACCCCGGCGATCGAGCCGAGGGCCTCGCCGCGATCGTTGGCCCGACCCAGCAGCGCGTTGACCAGGGTGCCGCTGCCATGGCCGACCGACGGGTGGACGACGAGCCCGGCCGGCTTGTCGACGATGAGCATCGTCTCGTCCTCGTACGCCACGCCGAACGGGATCGACTCGGCGACCAGGGTCTCATCCGGTGGAGCGGTGAGCTCGACCGTCACCTTCTCGCCGCCGGCAAGCCGGTCGCTCGAGCGCCGCCGCAAACCGTCCACCAGCGCGCGACCGTCACCGATGAGCCGCTGCGCGTGCGCACGGCTGATCCCACCGACCGCCGAGACGGCGAGGTCCACGCGACCGGCCGGTGCCGGACCCTCCACCGTCCGATCGCCGATCGCCCCCATCACTGCGTGGCCTCCGCGGAGCGCGGCTGGTCGACGAACGTCAGGTACGCGACGAGCGCCCCGATGCCGAGCACGACCGCCGAGTCGGCGACATTGAAGGTCGGAAAGCGCGTCTCGCCGAAACCCAGGCTAACGAAATCGATGACGTAGCCCAGACGCAGCCGATCGGTGAGGTTGCCCAGCGAGCCCGCCAGGATGGCGCCCAGGATGAGATGGACCCAGGCCGTTCGATCTCGAAACGCGCGGTGGAAATAAACCACCATCACGATCGCCAGGAGCGTCACCGGCACGAAGAGCCAGGTCGCCCCGGGCAGGATGCTGAACGCGGCACCGTTGTTGCGGACATGCCAGAGCTGGGCCAGGTCACCGATCACGTCGTGACGGGCACCGAACTCGACGTTCGCCACCACCAGCGCCTTGGTCGCCTGGTCGGCGGCGTAGAGCAGGATCGCCGCGCCCGCGAGGACGAGCGCGGGGTGCCCCGATGCCTCTCGATCGCTGCCTGCCTCCACCGGCTCCACTCTAGCCGACCGATCGCCGGTCAGGCGCGTGCCACCGAGAGGCTCAGGCGTGCGCCGTCGAGGTCGAACGCCTCTTCCACGTCGGCATCGGCCAGCGTCGCGTACGGCCCGAGCGCGAGACCGCTCGCCAGCAGCTCATCGGCAAGCCAGGCTCGATGCGGAAGGAGCCGGCGGGTCACCCCCTCGTCCCCCGAGATCGCCACGTCGACGCGGTCGCTGATCTCGTAGCCGGCCGCCCGGCGCATCGCCTGGAGCTTATGGGCGACCTCGCGGGCCATGCCCTCGGTCTCGAGGTCATCGTCGAGGCTGATGTCGAGCGCCACAAGCAGGCCACCGTCCTCCGCGACCTCGTGACCCGGCCGCGCCCTTGCGGTCAGCTGGAACTCGTCCGGTTGAAGGGTTGCATCTCCCACGGTTGCGGTGCCATCGTCGTTCAGCCGCCAGGCGCCGGAGCGCACGGCCGTCATGATCCCGGCGACGGCAGACCCGTGCCGCGGCCCGATGACCGGCAGCAGCGGATAGATGATGCGCTCGACCATTTCTGATTCGTCGGGGATGAGCTCGATCTCGCGAACATTGAGCTCCTCGCGAATGTGGCCCCGAAGGTCGTCGTCCGCTCGGGCATCGGCGCCAAAGCCGTCCAGGCCAGCCGGAAGCTTGACACGTGCCGTGCGCAGTGGCTGACGGGTGCGGATCGCCGATGCCGACCGCGCGGCGCGTCCCAGCGCGATGGTCCGCCGCGCCAGCTCCACCCCGGCGTCCACGCCGGGATCGGCTCGCCCGGCCACGCGGTTCGGGAAGTCGGCCAGGTGCACGCTGTCGGGCGCATCCGCGTCGACACCCGCCACCAGGTTCTCCCAGATCGTGTCCGCGACGTGCGGGATGATCGGCGCCAGGAGCCGGACCAGCGTCGTGAGCACCTCGTACAGGGTCGCGTAGGCGGCACGCTTGTCGGCGTCGAGCTCACCCTTCCAGAAGCGGCGCCGATTGCGCCGCACGTACCAGTTGGAGAGGTCGTCGACGAACGCCTCGATGGCGCGGGTGGCGCACATCGCGTCATAGCCGTCGAACGACGCTCGCACCTCCGCCACGAGGGCGTCGAGCCGCGAGAGGATCCATCGGTCGAGCAGGGTCCGCGCGTCCTGCACGCCATCCACCTGCTCGGGCGTCCAGCGGTCGAGCCGGGCGTAGGTGACAAAGAAGCCGTAGGTATTCCAGAGCGGTAGGAAGAATCGGCGCACGACCTCGTGGGCCGGGCCGTACCCGAGGCGCAGGTTGACCGCGGGATTGGCGGAGGCAAACATCCAGCGCATCACGTCGGAGCCGACGCGCTCCGCGGCCTCGTCGAACGGGATCGAGTTGCCCTTGCTCTTATGCATCTCCTCCCCGTTCTCGTCCAGCAGCAGCGCGTAGGCGAACAGGGCGCGCGACGGTGCCTGGCCGGTCATGACGGTCGACTCGGTGAGGAGCGCGTAGAACCAATTCCGGAATTGTCCGGGGAAAGACTCGCTGATCCAGTCCGCCGGGTACCACTCCGCCCAGTACGCGCGGTCGGTATTCCACTTCAGGGTCGACAGCCCGACGATGCCCGCATCCAGCCACGGGTTGCCGACATCGGTCGTGCGCCGGGCACGGCCGCCGCACGACTGGCAGGCGATCTCGACCGCGTCGATCCACGGCCGGTGCGGCGAGTGGCCGTCGAACTCGTTCCAGCCGTCGACCGCCCGCTCGCGCAGTTCCTCCTTCGAGCCGATCACCTCCCATCCATCGCACTCGGCGCACTCCCAGATCGGCAGCGCAAGCCCGTAATAGCGCTTCTTGCTGATCATCCAGTCGCCCATATTGCGCAGCCAGTCGAGCTCACGCTCCTCCAGCCCGATCCCCTGCGGCAGCCAGGTCATGCCGCGCGTCGAGGCGCCGACCGGCTCGCGCAGCGCGTCGGTGGCGATGAACCACTCGTCGACGAGCCGGAAAATCAGCTGCGTCTGGCAGCGCCAGCAGTGCGGGTACGAGTGCGCGTAGGTCTCTTTCGCCACCAGCAGACCCTTCGCGTCGAGGTCGGCGACCACGTGCCGCGCCAGATCCTGTTCGGGAACCTCCGCCGCGCCGGCGTATCGGCCGCTCTGCCAGCCGAATCCGTCGGCGAACACCCCGAACTGGTCGATCGGGTCGATCACCTGCAGGCCGAATGCCTTGCTCAGCGCGAAGTCCTCCTGTCCGCAGCCGGGCGCGATGTGGACGATGCCGGTGCCCTCGGCGTCGGAGACCTCGTCCCAGGGAATGACCCGGTGTGCCACGCCCTGCGCCGCCGGCAGCTCGTCGTAGGGGCCGCGGTACTCCAGCTCCAGCAGGTCGGCGCCCGGGGCCTCCCGCAGCACATCGGCGTCGCGCGCGATCCGCCCTTTCGAGCCGGCGCTCACCCACCATCGTCGACCGTG
>JBHENV010000140.1:0-2897 GCA_046261895.1 Candidatus Limnocylindria bacterium | reverse complement strand
GAAGAGGTAGTCCACGCAAGCGTGGATGGCGAGCGCCGCCACGGCGAGCGCCCCCAATGCCGACAGAACAGTTCGCGTTCGGGCCAGCCGCGCGAAGGTCCACCCGAAGAGCGTTAGCATGAGAGCCAGACCGACGATGCCTGTTTCCGCGGCCTGCTGCAAGTATTCGTTGTGGGCCCACTGCAGGATTCCCGGACGCGCTCTGGCGGTGCCGCTCGCGAGCCGAAAGAAGTCGGGGCCGACTCCCCTCGATGGGTGGGCCCTGAAGAGCTCGTACGCTTCGGACCAGAGGGCGACCCTGCCGAACCCGAGCGCATAGCCCGCTTGCGCGACAACCTGACTGTCGGTCCCACGCGAGAACGCCTCGGCCAGGAGAAACGACGAAACGACCGCCCCGGCCCACACCGCGATCGCGCAGACGACCATGGTGCGCCTCGCCTTCCTGCGCGTAGCGATGACGAGGGCGGGGATGAGGAGCGCCGCTGTCACCCTTCCTCCGGTTGAACGGATCGCGACAGCCAGCAATGCGAAGATGGCGGATCCCGCCAGGGCAGCGGAGAACGCGACCCGGCGAGAGAAATGATACCCTCCCCTCCAGCGCCGATTGGCCGCGATCATGATCCCCGCGAAAGCAGCCTGTACGAAGAGGGCCGCTCGGGCGTTGGAGTAGCGCAGAACACCAATGGTGGCCCCGGCGTTGAAGAACGTGGTCGGATTCATGTAGAAATAGAGCAACACGGTAGCGAGGGCGACGACGAGAGTCGGGACGAGCCATCGCCTGCCGTATCGCGTGCCCAGGCGACCGGCTACGTAGGCGCCGACGCAGAGGAGGAGGGTGAGTAGCATGGGCACGGCCCAGCCGTAGGTGAGCCACGCGTCGTAGAGGATCCAGCCGCTGAATGCCACGACCAGGGCGAGGCCGATCGCGTCGATCCCGGAGAGGGGAAATCTTCGTTTCGAAGGCAATGGGCTACTCTGAAGAGAAAGAGTGGCCGGCAAATTCAGACTGATTGGGATCGTCCGTCAACCCTCCCAAGCTCGTCGTCGGTGCCCGGGTGTACCATGGATCGATCGATGGTCGAAGAACCGAGCAACCTAAGCGGACGGCAGGACCTACTCGCCTACCTCCCGCGTCTAGCCGACCAGGAGAGGCGCGCCGTGGCGCGAAGCGAGCGGTGGCGAACGCGCCGGTGGCCGTTCTCGCGCATCGCCGTCGAGTCCGCGCGCGTCGCGTCCGCTCTCGCTGCCGCCGGGCTCGAGCCCGGCGGCCGGGTCGCGCTCCACCTGAACGACGGGCCCCTTTGGCACGCCGCCTTCTTCGGTGTGCTCCGCGCGGGCGCCGTCGCGGTTCCGCTCGACGTCGGGCTCGAACCTGCGCGGCTCCGCGAGCTCGCCGCCGATCTCGAGCTCGTCGCCTGGTGCACCGAACGCGAGGTGCCCGAGCTCGGACTCGATCTTCCGCGAGTCGAGCTGGGGTGGCGCGAGGGCGTAGTGATGCACGATTTGGGCCCGAGCGACGTGCCACCATGGCCATCCGACGACCCCGACCACATGGCGCAGATCGTCCTCACCTCGGGCACGAGCGGGGCCCCCAAAGCGGTTCCCATCACGCACCGCAACATGCGAGTGGTCCTGGACGCTCTCGAATCGGGAATCGAGCGATACCGTCGATGGCTCCGACTCGCGCCTCCGCTTCGGATCGCCGTGGCGCTCCCGCTCTCGCATCTCTACGGCCAGGTCATGGGCGTTTTTACGCCGGCGCTCCTTCCGGCCGACGTGACGTTCCTGCCCACCATGCCCGCCGCCGAGCTCGCCCGCGCGTTACGCGGTCGGAAAGCATGGGCGTTGGCGACCGTGCCGCGGACTCTGGCATTGCTGGCCGATCATCTCCGGGCCGAAGGCGAATCGGCTTGGGGGGAGGCGGGGTTCGCCGATCGGCTCGAGGCCGCGCGGAGTCGACCGTGGTGGCGTCGACGGCTCGAATTCGATCGTCTCCATCGGCTGCTCGGCCGTCGGCTGCTCGCCGTCGTCTCGGGGGGCGCCGCGCTCGACCCCGAGCTCGAATCGTTCTGGCGCGCGCTCGGATATGCCGTGGTCCAGGGCTACGGTCTCACCGAGACCGCTCCGCTCGTGACGCTGGCGCACCCGTTCGATCCTTCGCCGGGCTCGCTCGGTCGTCCCCTTCCCGGCGTCGAGGTCCGGATCGCATCGGACGGAGAGATCCTGGTGCGAGGGGCGAACGTCGCGCCCGCGCGTCTCGAAGGCCCGTCGATCGACGCTGCGGGATGGCTCCACACCGGCGACCTCGGACGATGGGAGGAGGGCCGTCTCGTCTACCTCGGTCGCAAGGGCGAACGGATCGTCACGCCCGCGGGTGTGAACGTCGACCCCGAGCCAATCGTGGCCCGGCTCAAGGCGCGGGACGAGGTCCTCGACGCGCTCGTCGTGGAGCGACCCTGGGGGCCGCTGGGGATCGTCAGCGCTGTCCTTCTCATACGACCGGGCGCCGATCCCGCGGCGGCGGTGGCCGCCGTCAACCGCGACCTCCCCGATGCAGCGCGGATCCGCGATTGGCACGTCTGGCCGGGGCCCGACTTCCCGCGTACGCGGACCGGCAAACCCCGTCGCCCCGAGATTCGCGAGTGGCTCCTCGCGCTCGCCCCGGCCGCGATGGAAGTGGCGCGCGATGATGTGCCCGCCGATCCTGTTGCCGCGTTTGTCATGCTCGCCACCGAGGTCGCCAGGCTACCGTCCGATCAGGTCGGCGCGGACGACCCGCTCGGCGACGTCCTCACCTCGCTCGACCGGGTCGAGCTCGCCACCCGTCTCGAGTCGATCTACGGAGTGACGTTGGGCTTCGAGGCGTTCGCGGGCGAGAAGACGTTGCGTGAAGTGGC
>JBHENV010000139.1:0-7442 GCA_046261895.1 Candidatus Limnocylindria bacterium | reverse complement strand
TGCACGCGCGCATCGGCATCCGGCCATGACCCACGCGGGGCGACGTCCGGGTGACCGACGCATCCGCGTCCAGCGGATGCAGCCAGAGCAGTTCACCGTCAAGCCTCCGAAGCGGCTGCGCAAGCCTCCGTCGCCCGCCGTCTCACTGATCACGCTGTTCGTGGTGCTCATCTCCGTCGGGACGCTGCTCCTGATGCTCCCGGTGGCGGCCAACGACGCGGCCCCGACGCGCTTCGTCGACGCGCTGTTCACCGCCACCAGCGCCGCGTGCGTCACGGGCCTGGTCGTGCTCGACACGGCCACGCACTGGAGCCCGTTCGGGCAGGCGGTCATCCTCCTTCTCATCCAGGCCGGCGGCTTCGGGATCATGGCGGGCTCGACCCTGCTGCTCACGCTCTTCATGGGGCGTCGGACAACGCTGCGCGATCGCGTCGTGGTCCAGGAGTCGCTCGGCGGCCTCGAGCTCGGGTCGGTCATGACGCTCGTGAAGCGCATCGCCATCTTCACGGTCGTCTGCGAAGTGATCGGCGCGGTCGTGCTCTCGATCTCCTTCATGGCCGGTCCGGAGGCCGGACCGCGGTGGCACCCGCTCGGTATCTGGTGGGGCATCTTCCACTCAGTGTCGGCATTCAACAACGCGGGGTTCGACGTCATCGGCGGCTACCGCAGCCTCACGCCGTTCGTCGACGACTGGACGGTGCTCCTCGTGATCGGCATGCTGCTGATCCTCGGGGGCCTCGGGTACGCCATCGTCGGGGACGCGATCGCGAAGCGGCGGTGGGCGCGGATGGCACTGGAGACGAAGCTGGTGCTGGGGATGACCGCCGTGCTGCTGCTGGCCGGCACGGCACTCATCGCGTCGACCGAGTGGGGCAACCCCGCAACGCTGGGAGCGCTGCCCGAGGAGCAGCGGCTCCTGAACGCGGTCTTCGAGTCGGCGACGCTGCGGACCGCCGGATTCACCGCGCTCGACACGGGCGCGTTACGGGAGGCCACGCTGTTCGTGGTGATGGCGCTGATGTTCATCGGCGGTGCCTCCGGCTCGACCGCCGGCGGCATCAAGGTCAACACCTTCAGCGTCCTCCTCATCGCGATCGTGTCGACGGTGAAGGGCCAGCCGTCCGCGATGGCATTCGGTCGCCGGATTCCGCACTCGACCGTGTACCGGGCGCTCGCCGTCGCGCTCCTCTCCATCGCCTTCGTGTTCACCATCGGCATCGGGTTGACGCTCACCACCGAGGCGACCTTCGTCCAGACCCTGTTCGAGGCCGTCTCGGCGTTCGGCACCGTCGGCGCGAGCACCGGAATCACCCCGGAGCTCTCCGACCCGGCCAGGCTGATCACGACGTTCGCGATGTTCGCCGGACGCCTCGGACCGCTGACACTCGTCCTCGCGCTGGCGGCCCGCGTCCGGCCAATCCCGTATCGGCCGGCGGTGGAGCCGGTCCGCATCGGGTAGGCTCAGGCAGAACGTAGTCGGAGGCCTGCATTGGCCGGAGAACAGGTGGTCGTGATCGGCTTGGGCCGGTTCGGCTCGGCGGTCGCCCGTGAGCTCGAGCGGCTCGGGCACCAGGTACTTGCCATCGACCGCAGTGAGCAGATGGTGAACGAGCTCGCCTCCGACGTGACGCATGCCCTTCAGCTCGATGCCGCTGACGAGGATGCGCTCCGAAGCGCGGGCGCCGGCGACTTCAATACGGCCATCGTCGCCATCAGCAGCGACGCCGAGCCGTCGATCTTCGCGACCATGGTGCTCAAGCGCCTCGGCGTGCGCAACGTCATCGCCAAGGCGGGCAGCCTGCTGCACGGCGAGATCCTCGCCCGGGTCGGCGCCGATCGGGTCGTCTTTCCCGAACGCGAGACCGGCCTGCGCCTGGCGCACTCGTTCAATGTGCCGAACGTCATCGACTACCTCGACGTGGCCCCCAGCTTCGGGATCGAGAAGATCCGCCCACCGAAGTCGTTCGTCGGCAAGTCGCTCGGCGACCTCGACCTGAAGGGTCGGATGCGCCTGACGCCGATCGCGCTACGGCGCGGCAACCAAGTCCTCGTGAACCCTGCCCGCGAGGAACGCATCGCGGAGGGGGACGAGCTGATCCTGATCGGCCAGGACGGCAACCTGAGACAGCTGCGGGACTAATTGTCCGGCGAGACCCCGTCGCCGAGCGTGAAGCGGCGAAGCTCCTCGGAGCATGCATCCGAGAGGCGGCGAGCCTCGTTGACGAGAAACGAGGTCATCTTGGTGGAGTCGATGATCATCAGGGTGTGACCGCGCTCGTTGCGGTCGAGGACGATCCGGTCGTCGCCGTGGAAGCTGATCCCCCAATTCGCCTGGAGCTGGACGAGCTCTGCCAGGACGGTCTTCTCGTCGAAGTACCAGTCGAGGAACTCGGCGTTGAGCGCCGCCACCACGTCGCGCAGCTGGAGCGTATCGTTGCGACGCAGGCGTGAGACGAAATGCACGATGCGCAGCGCGGCGAACGGGTCACCGCTTCGTGCCAGCACCGGTGGGGCGAGCAGTCGGTCCGGCATCCCGTCGGGGGCCGGACCGACCAGCGCGGTCACGCTCGCGGCCTCCGTCAATTCGCGGACGCCTCGCCCGTCTCGATCGGAACCCCCACCAGCGACCCATACTCGGTCCACGATCCGTCGTAGTTGCGTACATTGCGATAGCCGAGCAGCTCATGGAGGACGAACCAGGTGTGACTGGATCGCTCGCCGATGCGGCAGTAGGCCACAACCTCATCTTCGCCGGAGACGCCCTTGGCCCCGTACAGCTCGCGGAGCTGATCGATCGGCTTGAAGGTCCCGTCCTCCGCGACGGCGGTCGACCACGGCACGTTGACTGCCCCGGGAATGTGTCCGCGGCGCTGCGCAGCCTCCTGCGGCAGGTGCGCCGGAGCGGCCAGCTCGCCGCGAAACTCCTCGGGCGAGCGAACGTCCACGAGGTCGCGCCCACCGGATCCGAGGCCGTCGATCACCTCCTGGCGGTAGGCGCGCAGCCCCTCCCGCGTCTCGTCGGGAAGGGTGATGCTGCCGGCGTCGTGCGACGGCGCGTCGGTGGTCAGCGGGAGCCCATCGGCCTCGACCTTGGCCCGGCCGCCGTCGAGCAGCCGCACGTTGTCGAGCCCGTGGTAGCGGAGCTGCCAGTACGCCCAGGCCGCGAACCAGTTGTGGTTGTCGCCGTAGAGCACGATCGTCATGTCGTCATCGATACCCGCCTCGCGGAGGAGGGCTTCGAGCGCATCGCGGCTCACCAAGTCGCGCATGACCGGATCGGTCAGCTGGCGCTTCCAGTTGATGCCCGTGGCTCCGGGAACGTGGCCGGTGTCATAGGCATCGGTGTCGACGTCGACCTCGAGGAAGCGGACCTTGGGGTCGTCCAGGTGCTCACGCGCCCAATCGGTGCTGACGAGGGCGGCGGGGCGGGAGGTGGTGGTTGTATCGGCAGGGGGCATCGGCTGGTCGCAGGCTCCTTCGAGCCATGGTCGACGGGCGCGCGGACTGTTGCCGCGCGGGCGGGAAAGGCGTGGCCGGCACGTCCGACCGAACTGGTCGGAGTATCGCCCGCCGGCGCGATCGGATCAACCCGGGCCGTTCAGGTCAACCGATGCGCCGGCCCTCCTCAGCCTCTGGCAGCGGAGCGAGGAGGTGCACCTCGCCGTCGGGCCCCATCGCCCCGAGCACCAGCACCTCGCTGCTGAAGCCGGCGATCCGCCGCGGGGGGAAGTTGACCACTGCCACGACCTGGCGGCCGATCAGGAGCGATGGATCCGGGTACGAGACGGCCAGCTGTGCCGAGCTGACCCGCTCGCCGAGCACAGGACCGAAGTCGATTCGCAGCTGGTAGGACGGCTTGCGTGCCTCGGGAAAGGCTCGGGCGTCGGTGATTCGGCCCACTCGCATGTCGATCCGCGCGAAATCGTCGAACTCGATCATTGCCGCACGATACCGATTCGGCGGGCCCGGTGACGAGACGCACCGCTCCGGGTTAGGACTTTTGACCCGTTGGTGCGCATCCGGCTGCCGCGTATCGTTAGCCCACGGCACGCCTCGTTCTCGAGCGGCCGACGCCGAGCAGGAGAAAACGTGACGTTCTGGAACTGGCGCCGCGGCCCCGGTCCAACGGCCACCCAGGGCAGCGCCGCTGTCGACCTGGCGCCGGACCTGGCGCCGATCGAGATCTATACGGCGGAGTCACGGATCGTCGCCTGGATCGCGCCGCAGGGGCAGCGGATGACCGACCTGCTGAGCACCCAGGACGTGCTTCGCCTCTGGCGCCCGAGCCCCGGAGCGCTCGACGACACCACCCGGCCATCCAGGAGCGGCGCGCTGCCCGGCGACAATGGTGCGTGGGAGTCGCTCCTGACCGCCCGAGTCATCCTCGCCATGCCACCGGAGTGGCGAGCAAGCCGGCAGCTCCGCCTCCACCGTCGCCTGCGCCGCGCGGCGGTGATCGCCGGCCCCTTCAATGTGACGGGGAACGTTCATCCGCACCCCGGCGTGGAGGTCGACCTCCACCTCGTCCGTTCCCAGACGTTCGTGCCCCTGACCGACGCCTACATCCTGCACAGCGGTGAGCCGTCGTTCGAGCACGTCGTGAGCGTGGTCATCATCAACAGCGCCCACGTCGCGCAGATCGTCCCGCTGGTCAGCCTCGCCTGACGGGTAAGCGCACCCGACTCTTTCCGGCCCGCGGCCTTGCAACCGGTTCAACGTCCGCCCCGGAGCGGCGATAATCCCGGGCGATGGCCGTACTGCGCACCTCGATCGATCCGGACGCGCCTGCGGCCCGTGCCAACGACGATGCCATGCAGGCCCTCGTGGACGACCTCCGCGGCCGGACCGATGCGCTGACGCGGAACGGCGCAGGCGGTGACGACCGCTCCATCGAGCGCCATCGCGAGCGGGGCAAGCTGCCGGTGCGCGAGCGGATCGATCGGCTGATCGATCCGGGCAGCGCCTTCCTCGAGCTCAGCGCCCATGCCGCGACCGGGCTCTATGGCGACGAAGCGCCGGGCGCCGGGATCGTCACCGGCATCGGCCGCGTGGAGGGCGTCGAGTGCGTGATCGTCGCCAACGATGCGACGGTCAAGGGTGGCACCTACTACCCGATCACGGTCAAGAAGCACCTGCGTGCCCAGGAGATCGCGATCGAGAATCGGCTGCCGAGCCTCTACCTCGTGGACTCGGGCGGCGCATTTCTGCCGCTTCAGGACGAGGTCTTTCCGGACCGCGAGCACTTCGGCCGCATCTTCTACAACCAGGCGCAGCTGTCCGCGCGCGGCGTCCCGCAGGTCGCGCTGGTGATGGGCAGCTGCACCGCCGGCGGCGCCTACGTCCCGGCCATGTCCGACGAGACCGTCATCGTCAGGGGCACCGGCACCATCTTCCTCGGCGGCCCGCCCCTCGTACAGGCGGCGACCGGCGAGATCGTGACGGCCGAGGATCTCGGCGGTGCCGACGTGCACACGGCCCGGTCGGGAGTCGCCGACCACTACGCTCTCGACGACGAGCACGCGCTGGCGATCGGCCGCGAGATCGTGCGCAACCTCGGCTGGCGAAGGCCGCAGCCGCCGTGGGAGATCGTCGCTGAGCCTCGGGAGCCATCGGTCTCTCCGGAGGGGCTGTACGGTGTCATCCCGGCGGACGCCCGCCAGGGCTACGACGTGCGAGAGGTGATCGCCCGACTGGTGGATGGATCCGACTTCCATGAGTTCAAGGTGCGCTACGGCACGACCCTCGTCACCGGCTTCGCGCGCATTCACGGCTACCCGGTCGGGATCATCGCCAACAACGGGATCCTGTTCAGCGAGTCGGCGCTCAAGGGAGCCCACTTCGTGGAGTTGGCCAGCCAGCGGCGAATCCCGCTCATCTTCCTCCAGAACATCACCGGCTTCATGGTCGGTCGAGAGTACGAGGCGGGCGGCATCGCGCGGGACGGCGCCAAGCTCGTGACGGCGGTGAGCACGACGAACGTGCCGAAGTTCACGGTCATCATCGGCGGCTCGTTCGGCGCCGGGAACTACGGCATGGCCGGGCGCGCGTACGGCCCTCGGCAACTCTGGATGTGGCCGAACGCGCGGATCAGCGTCATGGGCGGAGCCCAGGCGGCGCGCGTCCTGTCGACCGTCCGAGGCGGCTTCGAGACCGATGCGGACCGTGACGCCTTCGAGGCGCCGATCCTCGAGCAGTACGAGCGCGAGGGCTCGCCCTACCATGCGACCGCGCGCCTGTGGGACGACGGCGTGATCGATCCGATCGACACGCGACGCGTGCTGGGAATGGGGATCAGCGCGGCGCTGAACGCGCCGATCTCCGATCCGGGATTCAGCCTCTATCGGATGTAGCGGGAGTCGAGGGAGATGCACCTGTGGAGCGAGCGACCAGGACCCCGAGCGCGGGAGATCGGGGCCGATGTCATCACGCTGTTGTGGCTGTCGATCTGGCTCACCCTCGGGGTGCGGCTCTATGGCTTCCTGGCCAACCTGGCTGGTGCCGGGCGATTCGTACGAGAGGGCGGTGCCGGGATCACGAACGCGGGCGAGGCAATTGGGTCCGCGCTCGAGGGGATGCCACTGATCGGTGAGGGTGCCGCATCTGGCGTGCGCGGCGCCCTCGCGGGCGCCGGGGATCCACTCATCACCTTCGGGACCGATCTGGAGCGGCTGCTCCTCGTGATCTCCGCGCTGCTCGGGCTCATTCTCGTCGCGACGGCGGTCGTGCCATGGCTCAACCGATACCTGCCGTGGCGGGTCGCGAAGTGGCGTCGGCTCAACGCCGCCGCCCAGGCCATCCGCGGGTCGTCACGGAGATCGCGTGAGCCGATCGCCCGATCGGAGATGGAGACGCTGCTGGCCTCCCGCGCCCTGCATCGGCTCGAGTACGACGAGCTGCTCGAGTTCACCCCGGACCCCTTCGGCGACTGGATCGCCGGGCGCCACGAACGATTGGCGCAGGCGGAGCTGGATCGTGTCGGGCTGCGCGCCGTGAGCGCGAGGCGCTAGGGTTTCGGAGGCCCCGCCGAAACCGGGATCCTGGCGCGCTCGATGTCGAAGCGCAGCCCGAGCAGCTCGACGGTGCGTGGCGTCTCCACGTCGGCCGCCAACGTGACGACGGCCGGTACCGCCATCTGGCCTCGCGGGACCAACCTCAGCACGTGCGGCCCGATATCGGCGACGGCCAGGTCGGCGACCGCCCAGAAATCGATCCCGAGCGTATCGCTGAGCGCGCCGGCGACCAAAGGTGGATCGCTCGTGGCCAGATCGAGCCGAGCCATGGAGACCGGCGAGCCGAGCGGGTGCCGGAACGAGGCTCGCTCGGCGAGTGCGGCGTGGCTCCATTCCTCCCCGACGTAGGCGTGCTGGATCAGGAAGGGAAGTGCGTCCACGGCGAGCGGCGACTCGGGGAAGGCGGCCCACCACTCGACACGCCCGCCGTCC
>JBHENV010000138.1:0-5670 GCA_046261895.1 Candidatus Limnocylindria bacterium | reverse complement strand
CTCACTCAGTCGGAGTCGTCACCGCTGGCGCTGGCGCCACCGCCACCGCTGACGCTACCGGCAGCCGCACCCGTGTCGATGCCGTCGCTGTCGGTCCCGTCGTTATCGGTCGGAGGTGCCGTGTTGATGCCATCCGAGTCGGTTCCGTCGTTGTCGGTCCAGTTGGCGGCTGCGACGCCGGTGGTGTCGTAGCCATCGCTGTCGGTTCCGTCTTTGTCGGTCCAGTTGGCGGCTGCGACTCCGGTGGTGTCGTAGCCATCGCTGTCGGTGCCGTCGTTGTCGGTCTGAGCAGCCAGCGCGGCGCCGGTGGTGTCGACGCCGTCGGAGTCGGTCCCATCGTTGTCGGTCTGGGCGACCAGCGCGTCGCCGGTGGTGTCGATGCCGTCGGAGTCCGTCCCGTCGTTGTCAGTCTGGGCGGCGAGCGCGTCGCCGGTGGTGTCGACGCCGTCGGAGTCCGTCCCGTCGTTGTCGGTCTGGGCCGCCAGCGCGGCTCGCTCTGCCTCGTCACCGGTGGTGTCGACGCCGTCGGAGTCTGTCCCGTCGTTGTCGGTCACCGATGCGGCCGAGCGCGAGATGCGCGTCGTGTCGTTCGTGGCGTCGTCATCGTCATCCTCGGCGGCGACTGACTCCTCGGTCGCAGTCTCCTCGCGCCGGATAGCCTGCTGGTCGTCCTGGCCGGCGCCGAAGGCGGCGCTCACACCACCCAGCACGAGCATCAGGGCCAGCGAGAGCACGACGAAGTGCCGGGCGCTCAGCTGTGTGAATACGTTTCGCATGTCCTTGTTCTCCTCGCGTAGCCGATGAGGCCCTGCGTTCCCGGATGAATCAGTGAGCACAGGATCCGGCTGGCGAATGAGATGTCGGTGAGCCACCGATGAGAAGGCTCTCAGACTGGCGGCGCTCAGGGAGAGGTCAACCGCTCGACACGAGCGAGGAGATCGGCGTATGAGAACGGCTTCGACAGGTAATCGGTGGCGCCGGCGGCGACGGCGCGCCCGTGAAGCTCTGATTCTTCCCGTGCGGTCAGCAGGATGGTCGGGGTCTCGTCACCTGCGGTCCGACGCTCCGCCAGCAGGGCGATGCCGTCGCCGTCGGGCAGCATGACGTCGAGCAGCACGAGGTCGAAGGCCTCGCTCGCCCACGCAGCGCGACCGGCGGCGACATCCGCAGTGAGCGTGGTGTCGTGTCCGGCAAGGCGCAGACCGCGGTCCAGCACGGCCCTGACGCGCGGATCGTCCTCGACGACCAGGATGCGGGCACTCACTGGCCCGGCTCGACCGTGGCCTTGAGCGCGCCGAGCAGCGGCAGGTCGATCGCCATGGTCATGCCGCCGCCCGGCCGCCGGCTGGCCGAGATGCGCCCGCCATGGCCCTCGATGATCGCCGCGGCGATCGAGAGCCCGAGGCCGGCACCACCGGTGGATCGGTCACGGCCGCCGCCGTCGAGCCGGTAGAACCGCTCGAAGATCCGTGGAAGCTGCTCGTCGGGGATGCCGCGGCCGCGGTCCGCGATCTCGACCACCAGCCGCCCATCCGCCGCGCGCGCCTCGATCTCGACGGTGCCTCCCGGCGGCCCGTACTTCGCCGCGTTGTCGACGAGGATCAGCACTGCCTGCTCGATCCGCTCGGCATCGGCCTGCAAGAGGCCATCACCCTCGACGCTCGCCGCGACCGCCGCACCCCGCTCCCGAGCGAGAATCTCAGCCCTACTCACCACGCGATTGATCAGCTCATGGGCACGCACCTCGTCCAGCTCGAGCGGAACGGTCGAGGCGTCGGAGCGTGCCAGGAACAGAAGGTCGTCCACAAGACGCGACATGCGCGCCGACTCATCCACGATCTCGGCGAGGATCTCTCGATGGGCGCCGTCCACTCCCATGGCAAGCCCGATCTCGGCGTTGCCGCGCAACACGGTGAGCGGCGTCCGCAGCTCGTGGGACGCATCGGCGATGAAGTCCGTCTTGGCTCGCGAGGCCTCCGACATCTGTGCCAACGCCGACTGCTCCACGGCCACCAGGCGCCGCTGGTCCTGCACCAGCCGCAGGACCGCGAAGGCGAGAACGCCGCCCATCGCGCCCAGACCCACGATCACGAACGTCAGGATGAGGGTGCCGGTCGCGCTGGCGTCGTCGATCTCGGTGAAGGCCGCCGCCGCTCGCCGCTCCCCCTCGCCGTCGACGGACTCCGCGATGTCCTCCATGGCGGCGATGCTCGGCAGCAAGCCCTCCGCGACTCGGCTGAACTCGAGAGAGTCCTCGGCGTCAGTAACTGCGGCGAAGTCGCTGTAGTAGGTGTCGGCCATTTCACGCAGCTGGCCGACGGCGGGCAGATCTGCATCCGCCGGACTCCTCTCGAGCAGCCCGTCGAGCGCAGCGATCTCCTCGAGCAGCACGGCGTAGCGTTCCTGCCAGGCCTCGATGAGTGGCGGCGACGGGTCGTTCAGGATCAGGTCACGGTGATAGTGCCGGACGTCCAGGATGGCGACGCGCAGGTCGTCACCGCGATCTTCGAGCTCGACATCGAACGCGATCGCGCGCTCCACGGTCTGGTGGATGTTCCGATTGATCAGGATGCCGACGACGCCCACGACCGCGACCGCGACCAGCAGACCGGCGACGGCCACGACCGCCGTCCGCCATGGGCGGTCTCGCCGGACCTCATCCACCACGGGCGCACACCGTCGCTACACTCCGCACGATGCGCATTCTGGCGATCGAGGACGAACCCGCCATCCTCCGCATGCTCGAGCGCGGGCTGGTTGCCGCGGGCCACCAGGTCACGGCGGCATCAAGTGGCGCCGACGGTGCGATTCTCGCCGAGGACGAATCGGTCGAGCTGGTCCTGCTGGACATCAGCCTGCCCGAGCTGAGCGGCCACGAGGTGCTCTCACGGATCCGCAATCGCCGGTCGGACCTGCCCGTGCTCATGCTGACGGCGCGTGACGACATCGAGAACAAGGTACGCGCGCTCGACGCCGGTGCCGACGATTACCTGACGAAGCCATTCGCATTCGAGGAGCTTCTGGCGCGCATCCGTGCGTTGACGCGTCGAGCCGATCAGTCGAGTGCTGCGCAGGTCGAGGTCGGAGATGTCCGCCTGGACCTGCTGGGCCGCAGGGCGTGGCGTGGCGAGCGCGTGATCGAGCTGTCGAATCGAGAGTTCACGCTGCTGGAGTATCTCCTGCGGCACCCCAACCAGGTCCTGTCGCGGACGCAGATCCTGTTCGCCGTCTGGGAATACGACGCCGATCCGTCGTCGAACGTGGTCGATGTCTACATCCGCTACCTGCGTCGCAAGCTCGGTGATCCGTCGCCGATCACCACCATGCGCGGCGCCGGCTACCGATACGACCCGAGCGTCGCCGCCTGAGACGGGCGGGCGGGCCTCATCCGTCATCCGAGCCGCCATCGCCACCGTCGTCGCTGTCCTCGTCTCCTCCGTCATCCCCATCATCATCATCGTCGTCGCCGGGCGGTGGGGCCGGTGGCGGTGGGGCCGGTGCCGGTGGGGCCGGTGGGGGTGGGGCGATTGGGACGGCGGTCGGCGCGGGCGTGGGGTCTGGCTGCGCAGTGACGGGGGGCCCCATCGGCTCGATCGGCTCGCTGATCTGGAGGTCGATCTCGACCAGGCCGCCGAAGTCCTCGATCTCGATCAGTGCCTCGGTCGAGCCGTCGACCAGCACGTAGGACCACTCGCCGTGGTCGAAGCTGATGTCGGCTCGCTCCCAGGAATGCTCGACGATAACGCCCTGGTAGAAGGTCCGAACATCGTCAACCGCCGCCTTCACCTGGTACTCGGCGGCGGTCAGGCGGAACCGGTCCTCGCGCACGATCTCGTAGCCGGATCGCACGGATCGCGGGTAGCGCGGGAGGCGCGCGAGATCCTCGCCTGCCACATCGGCCACCGTCAGGCTCGGCGAGGGTCTCACGGCCGGTGTGGAGGACGCAACCCCCGGACCTGGAGTCGGCTCCGGGGTCCGCAGCGACGCCGCCACGCCGCCGAGCATGACGCCGCAGGCCAGGACGGCCGTCACCAGGATCGCGAGGTTGGCTCGGGGAATGTTGACCAGCTGCACGACGGTATGGTGTGCAGACCCAATGAGGATGCCGTGAGGCCGGGATGAGAATTCTCTCATCATGAGAGCCTCCTCACGCCCGCCTCAGCGTCGTCTCATGCAACCACTCGATCGTCACCGCTGTGATCGCCGGGCCGCATCGGAAACGGCCCCTTCCCGGAGTCAGTGTGCCCGGCGATCACGACATTCGCTCCATGTCACCACAGCAAGAGGAGGTGGCCGATGGCCATCGAAACAGCACCGCAGGCCAAGAGCACCTGGGCACTCGCCGCGGGCGAAGAGATCGTGGCCGGTCGCTTCGTGCAGTCGCTGCTCGGCGGCGGCGAGCGGTACGAGGCGTACGTGGTCTGGAACGAGCGGCTCATGGCGCCGACCATCATCAAAATCCTGAGGCCGAGCGTCGTCGGCGAGGAACGGGCTCGTCGCTCCATGGCGCGAGAAGGCGGCCTGCTCGCTCGTCTTCAGCATCCGGGCCTGACGCGCCTCTTCGCCATGGACGCGGACGGCGAGCGGCCGTTCATCGAGATGGAGTACGTCGAGGGGCCGCGCCTGTCGACGCTGATCCGCCGCCACGGACGCCTCAATCCGGAGCAGGCCTTTCCGCTCGGACGCCAGCTGGCCGCCACGCTCCACTACCTCCACGCCGAGGGCGTCCTTCACCTCGACGTGAAGCCGAGCAACATCATCATGGGGCCCATCCCCCAGCTCATCGACCTCTCGGTCGCCAAGGCGTCGGACCGGGCTCACCTGACCAACGGATTCGTCGGGACCGACGCCTTCATGTCCCCCGAACAGGCCGACCCCGCGCTGTGGCCCACGATCGGTCCGCGCAGCGACACGTGGGGACTCGGCGCGACGCTGTACAAGGCGGTCGCCAAGCGTCTGCCGTACGCACGAGGGCGGCACGAGGCGACGGGTGCCGGGCGCTTTCCCCAGCTGGTGGAAGAGCCGGCTCCGCTCGATCCGATGCGCCATTCGCCGGGACTCTCGGAGACGGTGATGAGCACCCTTCGTCGCGATCCCGCGGCACGACCGTCGGTCACCGAGCTCTTCGACCAGTTCGACGAGCTTGCGGCGGCGGCCGGCGTCGGCAAGGTGCGCTTCCGCTGATCCGGCGTGCCGTGATCAACGTGCGCGAACAGGCTCAGGGCCGAGTCCGAGCGTCGGCGCCAGGTCGATCGGCGCCAACAGCTCCGGTCCGTCGGATGCCACCCGGTTGACCGCCGTCCCGACCGGCCACATGCGCAGGCCTTCCTCCGGGGCCGGGCGAAGGAGCGAGCGGACGTGTCCAAGATCGGCGTCAGGGTCAAGCCAGGTCTCGAAGGCGTCCTGCTCCAGGATGACCGGCATCCGATGATGAACCGACGCCAGCAGCTTGTTCGGGACGGTGGTCATGATCGCGGCGGTCGGCTCCTGGCCGTGGATCGGGCTCCAGATGCCAGCCAGCGCCAGCATCTTTGGTCGCTCGTCACGCTGGACGACCACGCGGATCGTCTCGGTCGGCGGGACGTTGTAGAGGCCGTCGGGAAGATCCTCGTCGGGATACGCCCCGAAGTAGTCACTGATCCGATGCGATGGCTCGCCCTGGCTGAATCG
>JBHENV010000137.1:0-6564 GCA_046261895.1 Candidatus Limnocylindria bacterium | reverse complement strand
TCTTCGAGGTCGTCGCGGGCTTCGACTCTGCCGTCATCGCGGAAGAGCAGCTGCTGGGCCAGGTGCGCACCGCGTACGAGGCGGCCCTCGCCGGTGGCTCCACCGGCCCGATCCTCAACGAGCTCTTCCGGCGCGCGCTTCGCTTCGGTCGCGCCGTGCGCAGCCACGCCCGCCCGGGCACGGATCGATCCCTGGCCGACCGCGGCGCCGCGTGGCTCGCTGCACGACTTGGTGACGCATCGGCCCGGGTCACCATCGTCGGCACCGGCGAGATGGGCCGCCTGCTGGCCACGCGCATGGCGGATCGTGGGCACCCGGTCACGCTCGTCTCGGCGTCGGCCGAGCGCGGCCGCCGCGTGCTGGAGCGGCTTCCCACGGGTGGGCACCGGCTCCACGTCGGAACGATCACCGCGCCGATCCTGGCCGAGGTCCCGGCCGTGGCGCTGGCGGTCCGAGCCCCAGCGCCGATCCTGACCGCGGACCTCATTCCGACTCCCCGGCCATGGGTGCTCGACCTGTCGCTGCCGAGCACGGTGGACGCCGAGGCGTCCCTGGCGCTCGCGGATCGCCTGATGACGCTCGACGCGCTCGGGACGCAGGCCGGAAGGACGCCCGTGCTCGAGCCTGCCGTCGAACGCCGCCTTCGGGCCGAGGTCGAGCAGGAGGTGGACAGCTTCGCGGCCTGGCTCGAGGCGCGGCGAGGCGCCGATGCATTGAGAGTGCTGCACGGCGAGGCCGATGCCGTCCGGCGGCGGCACGTGGCTCGGCTGCGCCGCAGGGGGTCGCTCGACGACGAGCAGCTCGCGGCGGTCGACGCCGTTGCGACCGCCATGGTCGGCGAGCTGCTCCACGGCCCCTCGGTGCAGCTGCGGCGCGGCGGCACCGATGCCGAGACGGTCCGCCGACTGTTCGGCCTCGGGTGATGACCGCCACGGCGACGGTCCGCATCGGAACGCGGGCGAGCCGGCTGGCGGGGGCGCAGGCCCGGATCGCGGCCGGGGCCATCGCCCCCGTCCTCGGGCCGGCCGAGTTGATGCCGATCTCCACCCGAGGCGACGTCATCAGCGCGAAGCGCCCGAACGCGGGCTGGGCCGCGTCCGATGGGCAGTTCACCCGGGAGCTCGAGGAGGCGCTGCTCGACGGCCGCGTGGACCTGGTCGTCCACTCGTACAAGGATCTGCCCACGGCGCCGGTCGACGGTCTCGTGATCGGCGCCGTGCTGGAGCGCGGCGATGCGCGAGATTGCCTCCTCACCGTCGACGGCGGCACGCTCGACGATCTGCCGTTCGGCGCGCGTGTGGGGACGAGCTCGCCCCGCCGGGCGGCCCAGCTCGCCGCATCCCGTGCCGACTTCATCGCGGTGCCGATCCGCGGCAACGTGGAGACCCGCCTGGCCCGGCTGGAGGCCGGCGAGCTCGACGCCCTGATCCTTGCCGCTGCCGGGCTGGACCGCCTCGAGATGGCGGTGCCAGACCACGCCCGGCTGCCGTTCGAGCTGATGCTGCCGGCGCCGGCGCAGGGTGCGCTCGCGATCCAGGCCCGGGCCGGCGATACCCTCCTGCTCGCGGCACTCGACCGCGTCGACCATGGCCCGACGCGGATCGCGGTCGGGGCGGAGCGCGCGCTCCTGCGCCGCATCGGCGGTGGATGCCTGGCGCCGCTCGGAGCGCTCGGCGAAGTGACCGATGGCATCCTTCGCCTGCGCGCCGCGTTTGAGACGCCAGAGGGCGATCACCTGCGCGCCGAGTCGTCTGGACCTGCCTCGGACCCTGCGAGGGTCGTGGCCGACGTTGCGCAGCTGATGGCCCAGCCGTGAGCCGCAGTATCCTCGTCACCCGCCCGGCGCACCAGGCCAGAGAGCTCGGCCAGCTGCTCGAAGCCCGCGGCATTCATCCCGTCGCCGTGGCCACGGTCGCCATCGACACGGCGTCGACCGCGGGTGACGTGGACGCCATGCTCGCCGGCCTGGATGGCGCCGACTGGCTGGTGCTCACCAGTGCCAACGGCGCTGAGGCCCTGGCCGCGCGGCTGGCTGCGGACGATGGGGGCAGCCTTCCCAGGGCGACCAGGGTCGCGGCCGTCGGCCCCGCCACCGCGGACGCGCTCGCGGCGGCGGCGATCCGGGTCGACCATGTGCCGACGGAGTACCTGACGGTCGCGATCGCCGACGGGCTGGGCGACCTCAGAGGGCGGCGGGTGGTGCTCGCACGAGCGGACGCCGCCACCCCTGACCTACGGGCGGCGCTGAGCGTCCGGGGAGCGCTGGTCGAGGAGGTGGTGGCGTATCGGACGGTCGAGGGCCCGGGCTCCAGCCGCGACCCGCTTCATGCGGCGCTCCAGCGCGACCTGCATGGGATCGCCTTCACGAGCGGCTCCGCGGTACGCGGGCTCACGCGCCTCGCGTCTCCGATCGACCGCGGCCGGGCGCGGACGCTGCCAGCGTTCTGTATCGGTCCCGTCACCGCCGGCGAGGCGCGGAACTCCGGCTTCCATATCGCCGCCGTCGCCGACCAGCACACGGCAGCCGGCCTGGCCGACGCCATCGCGGCCCATTTCGCACGAGAGGACCGATGACCGCTCTGAGCGATCCCGCCACCGTCGACGTCCGCTTTCGCGGCCGGCGTCTCCGCCGAACGGCCGCCCTGCGAGAGCTGGTGCGCGAGACGCGCCTCCATCCCTCGATGCTCGTCGCACCGCTCTTCGTTCGACCCGGTCGCCGCATCCGCGAGCCGATCGGCGCGATGCCGGGCCAGGATCAGCTCAGCGTCGATGAGCTCGGGCCGCAGGCCGAATGGCTGCTGGATGCCGGGGTCAGATCGGTCCTGCTCTTCGGAATCCCGGAGTCGAAGGATGCGGTTGGCTCAGGCGCCTGGGCCGACGACGGCATCACGCAGGAGGCGATCCGCGAGCTGCGCCTCACCGTCGGCGACGACCTCGCCATCATTGCCGACGTCTGCCTGTGCGAGTACACGTCGCATGGCCACTGCGGCGTGCTGCGTGACGCATCGGTCGACAATGACGCGACCGTGCCGCTGCTGGCGCGCGTCGCGATCTCGTTGGCAGAGGCCGGGGCGGACGTCGTCGCACCGAGCGCCATGATGGACGGCCAGGTTGCGGCCATCCGCCGGGCGCTTTCGGGCACGGCGATCCTGGCCTACGCCGCCAAGCACGCATCCGCCTTCTACGGGCCGTTCCGCGAGGCCGCGAAGTCGGCCCCCGCCTTCGGCGACCGGCGCGGCTACCAGATGGACTCGGCCAACGGGCGCGAGGCGATGGCCGAGATCCGCGCCGACCTCGACGAGGGGGCCGACATGATCCTGATCAAGCCGGCCCTGCCTGCCCTGGACCTGGTTGCCGCCGCACGCGCCGCGATCAATGTTCCGCTCGCCGCCTACCAGGTCAGCGGCGAGTACGCGGCCATCTGCGCCGCCGCGGAGCACGGCTGGCTTGATCGCCGGGCGGCAGCGCTCGAATCGCTCACCGCCATCGCACGAGCCGGTGCCGGGATGATCGTGACCTACTTCGCCCTCGAGGCGTCCGCTTGGCTGCGCGAGATGGACCGATGAGCGACGAGCGCTTCGTCCACGCCTGGCTCCTGCGACTCGATCCTGCCTGGCGACGCCGCCCGGACGAGGATCGGCGCGCCGACGTCGACGCCTTCTGCGCAGCGGCCGCCCGTTCGCAGCAGCGCCTGATGCAGCAGACCTACTCGACCATCGGCCTTCGCGCGGAGGGCGACCTGCTGCTCTGGCGCATGGCCGACTCCATCGAGGACGTGGAGGAGAGCGCGGCTGACCTGCTCGCCTCCGGCATCGGTTCATGGCTGACGCCGACGATCAGCATGATCGGCCTGACCCGGCCGTCGCAGTACGTGAAGCGCCCGACAGCCCAGGAGCAGTCGCTCTTCAGCGGCGTGCGCTCGAGATACCTGGTCGTCTATCCGTTCACGAAGTCGGTCGAGTGGTACCTGGCGCCTGCCGAGGAGCGGCAGGCGATCATGCGCGGCCACATGAAGGTCGGTCACGCCTATCCGCAGGTGCGGCAGCTGTTGGCCTACTCCTTCGGGCTGGGCGACCAGGAGTTCATCGTCGCCTACGAGACCGATGACCTCGTCGCCTTTCAGGATCTCGTCCGCGACCTGCGCGAAACCGAGTCGCGCCGCTCCACCATCCGCGACACGCCGATCATCACCGGCATCCATCGGCCGCTGGGCGAGATCCTCGGCCTGCTCTCGGACCCGGACCGATGACCTGGTCAGCCTTCCCTCACTCGTCAAGGTGGTTGGCGTCATGCGGACGGCCCGATGTCCCAACGCCCCCGTCTGTCTCGTCTGCCACTCCAGTTGGCGGTACGGGAATGGACCGGCCCTCGAGGCGCGGTCCCGGGTCAACGAACTCGGATAGCGCCAGTGGTGCTGGCGAATGAGAGCGACGGCCCGCACGCGCTCGGCAGAGCTGATGGAGCGGGCCGAGCGCCTCTTTCCGGGTGGCGTCAACTCCCCGGTGCGTGCCTTCCGGGCGGTCGGCGGCACGCCTCGCGTGATCGATCGCGCCCTCGGCTCTCGGGTATGGGACGTGGACGGCGAGGAGCTGATCGACTACGTCGGGTCCTGGGGTCCCATGATCCTCGGGCATGCCCATCCGGCCGTCGTCGCGGCCGTCCAGACCGCCGGGGCGCGCGGCACGAGCTATGGCGCCCCGAACGCCCACGAAGTGGAGCTGGCGGAGCTGATCACCGCGGCGATGCCCTCCATCGAGCGCCTCCGATTCGTCAGCTCCGGCACCGAGGCCGCCATGAGCGCCATCCGGGTCGCTCGAGGAGCCACCGGCCGGGACAAGATCATCAAGATGAGCGGCGGCTACCACGGCCATGCCGACGCCCTCCTCGTCGAGGCCGGCTCCGGGGCGATCGGTCTGCCGTCCAGCGCCGGGGTGACCGACGGCGCCGCGCGCGACACCCTCGTGGCGCCGTTCAACGACAGCGACGCCGTCGAGGAGCTGCTCACGACCTACACCGTCGCCGCGCTGATCCTCGAGCCGGTGGCCGCCAACATGGGGGTCGTGGCGCCCGGCGCCGGTTACCTCGAGCGCCTGCGCGATCTCACTGAGCGCCAGGGCACGTTGCTCATCTTCGACGAGGTGATCACCGGCTTCCGCGTAGGGCCGGGCGGTGCGCAGGAGCGGTACGGCGTGACCCCGGACCTCACCGTGCTCGGCAAGGTCATCGGCGGCGGATTGCCGGTCGGGGCCTACGGCGGGCGCGCTGACCTGATGCGACATGTCGCCCCCGACGGCCCCGTGTACCAGGCCGGCACGCTCTCCGGCAATCCGGTGGCCATGGCGGCCGGTGCGGCGACTCTGCGCGAGCTCACGCCCGAGACGTACGAGCGACTCGAGGAGGCAGGCGCTGCGCTCGAGGATGGTCTCGCGGACGCCGCGGCAGCGGCAGGCGCATCGGTTCGGATCAGCAGGGTCGCAAGCCTGCTGACCGTTTTTCTCGGCGATTACCCGGCCTTCTTCCACGCCATGCTCGCGGGCGGAGTCATGCTGCCTCCAAGCCAGCACGAGGCCTGGTTCGTGTCCGCGGCTCATGGCGAGGCGGACCTCGACAGCACCATTCGCGCGGCTCGCACCGCCTTCGACGCGCCGGGAGGGAACGGATGATCGCATCCAGCTCCACGTGGACCGGGGAGACGCGGTTCCGCGCCGCACTCGGCCACGAGCAGCCCGACCGAACGCCGGTCTGGTTCATGCGCCAGGCCGGGCGCTGCCTGGCGGACTATCGCAGGCTGCGGGAGCGATACTCGATCCTGACCCTCGCCAAGACACCTGAGCTGTGCGCCGAGGTGACGCTCATGCCAGTGGAGGCCTTCGGCGTCGACGCCGCGGTCCTCTTCGCCGACATCATGATCCCGTTGGAGCCGATGGGGGTCAGCCTAGAGATCCAGCCCGACGTCGGGCCGATCATCCATGCGCCGATTCGCTCGCGGGCCGACGTGGATGCGCTGCGGCTCATCGAGCCCGAGACCGAGCTCGGCTTCGTCATGGATGGGATCCGGCTGGTGCGCCGCGAGCTCGACGGCCGGCGGGCCGTCATCGGCTTCAGTGGCTCGCCATTCACGCTGGCCTGCTACCTGATCGAGGGCCGGCCGTCGCGTGACTACGCGATCGCCAAGGCATTCATGTACCGCGAGCCAGACGCCTGGCACGCGCTTATGGAGAAGCTCTCGACCGTCGTGATCGCATACCTGAACGCGCAGATCGACGCCGGGGTGCACGTCGTCCAGCTCTTCGACTCGTGGGCCGGGGCGCTGTCGCCGCCCGACTACGTGATGTACGTCCAGCGCCACGTGGCGCGCATCTTCAGCGAGGTGCGCGGCGCCCCCACGATCCACTTCGGAACCGGCACCGCGGCGCTGTTGCGGGAGATGACGTCCGCCGGCGGCGACGTCATCGGCGTCGATCACCGCCAGTCGCTCGATCGCGCCTGGGAACGAATCGGCTTCGACCGCGGCGTGCAGGGAAATCTCGACGCGACCCGGCTCCTTGCCGGATGGGGAGCGAC
>JBHENV010000136.1:0-3008 GCA_046261895.1 Candidatus Limnocylindria bacterium | reverse complement strand
CGTGTAGATCCCCAGTTCCATGCTGCTCCTCAGGTTCCCCCCAGCCGTTCGACGACCGGCACCAGCTCGTCCACCCCGCCTACCATGACCGAGCTGATGCCCAGCTCCGTCCGCAATCGCGAGAGCTTCTCGACGAGGCCGTCGACCGACCCGATGAAGATATGCGGCGAGTCGAGCAGCTCGTCCGGCGGTACGCGAACCCCGCTTCGCTCCTCCAGCCGATTCGCGAGCTCCTCCACGTCGCGGCGGGCACGATCCGTGATGCTGATCCCCGTCATGGACGGGTAGATGTTGAACTCGAGCGCATCGGCGCGCTCGCCGGCGGCCCCGCGCGCCCATCCGATCTTCTCCGCGGTGGCGGCCACGGTCACCGATGCCGGATCGCGGGCCCCGTTCGGCAGGATGCGCGGCGCGAGGCCCACGATCTGGGCTTCGCGTCCCGCCAGCTCGAGGGTGGTCCGCCCACCGCCGCCGATCATGAACGGCGGGTGCGGTCGCTGGACTGGCTTGGGCTGCGCGTCGTACTCGGTGATCGTGTAGTGCTCGCCGGCATGACTGAATGGCCCATCGGCGAAGCATCCCTTCAGGACCGCGATCGCCTCGGTTAGGCGCGCCTGCCGGACCGGGGCAGGGTCGAAGGAAAGACCGATGCACTCGTACTCGACCCGGTTCCAGCCGGCGCCGATGGCGACGTCGAGCCGACCGTCCGACAGCACGTCCAGGCTCGCCAGGTCCTGGGCCAGGACGGCGGGATGGCGGAGGTCGTTGTTGAGCACGAACCCGGCGATGCGCAGCCGGTCGCTCGCCGCGGCGATCGTGGCCATCGCCGGAATCGGTGCAAGCTGCTCGATGAGATGGTCCGGGATGACCAGCGTGTCGATCCCGATCGCCTCGGCCCGCCGCGCGGTCTCCGCGAGCTCGCGGCCGCTGACCACGGCTCGTGCCTCGGCCAGGAATCGGAAGGGCTTCACGCCCGCATTGTGCCCGCTCAGCGACGCTCGGGAGCGCGCTCCACCGTGGCCGGCCCGGGAACCCGTCCGTTCCCGTCCGTGGCGCGAGCGCCCGACACGCGGGGCGAGAGAGGGGCCACCGTGCCCACGCGAGGCTGCTCTGCCCGGATGAGGTGCATCAGCGCGTTGATGAGCGACAGGTGGGTGAAAGCCTGCGGGAAGTTGCCGAGGTGGCGGCCGGTATCGGGATCCAGCTCTTCGCCGTAGAGCCCGAGGCTGCTGGAGTACGAGAGCAGCTTCTCGCACAGGCGGCGCGCGCGCTTGACCTCGCCGATCTCGCACAGGGCGGAGACGAGCCAGAAGGAGCAGATCGTGAAGCTGCCCTCGGCGCCGGAGAGGCCGTCATCGGTCAGCTCGGGCCGATAGCGCAGGACCAGGCCGTCATCGGTCAGCTCGTCGGCGATGGCCAGGACCGTTCGCCTGATGCGTTCATCGTCGGCGGGCAGGAAGCGGACGAGCGGCATGAGGAGCACCGAAGCGTCGAGCGCGTCGGTATCGTAGTGCTGGGTGAACACACCGCGCGCGTCGAGCCCATTCGCGCAGATGTCGGCGTGCATCTCGTCGGCGGCGGCCTGCCAGCGATCGGCGAGGTCCGTCACCTGGCGGAGCCTTGCCAGCCGCGCGCCCCGATCCGCCGCCACCCAGCACATGACCTTCGAGCTGGTGAAATGCCTCGGCTCGCCGCGGACCTCCCAGATGCCGCGATCCGGCTCGCGCCAGTGATCGAGCGCCGCCTCGACCTGGCGCACCAGGATCGGCCAGATGCGCTCGTCCAGGTGGTCACGCGACTTCGTGTGCAGGTAGACCGAGTCGAGCACCGCGCCCCACATGTCGTGCTGCCGCTGGCCGTAGGCGCCGTTGCCGATCCGCACCGGCCGCGCCCCCTCGTAGCCGCCGAGATGCGGGAGCTCCTGCTCCTCCAGCGCCGCTTCCCCGTCGATGCCGTACATGATCTGGAGCTCGGCGTCGCGCTCCGCGACATCGGCGATGAAGTGGAGGTAGTCGTTCGCCTCCCAGTCGAAGCCCAGCGTATAGAGGCCCCAGAGCGCGAAGGTCGAGTCGCGGATCCAGCTGTAGCGGTAGTCCCAGTTTCGCTCCCCACCCGGCGTCTCCGGCAGCGACGTCGTCGCCGCGGCGACCACGGCGCCGGTCGGCGCATACGTCAGGCCCTTGAGGGTCAGCGCCGATCGCTCCAGGTAGGACCGCCACGGGTGATCGGGGAAGGTGCCGCGCGCGAGCCAATGCTGCCAGTGATGCGCGGTCCAGACCAGCTTGGCGTACGCGTCCTCGGGGGTGCGTGGAGCGGCTGCCCGGTTCCAGGAGAGGGCGCAGAACCGCGTCTCGCCCTCCTTGATCAGGCTGCGCGCCATGGCCCGCGAGCCCTCGAAGCCGATGTTCATGTCGCTCGAGAGCACAAGCTCGACGTCACTCCCCTCGGCCGTGGCAGCTCCCTGGCGATAGCCGTCCTCGGTGTAGCGCCACGTCGCGCGCTGCCGGCCGTAGTCAAACACCGGCTCACAGTCGAGGGTGAGCTGCATCTCCCCATTCACGCAGCGCACCATCCGCAGCAGGACATGGCTGGTGTCGTAGTCGGTCGGCGGGCGACGCTGGATCTTCGACCGCTTGTCCCCGTGCCGCCATGGACCGATGAGCATGACATCGCGAACGATGATCCAGCCGTTCGGCGAGCCCCAGCTCGTCTCGAGGACCATGGTGCCCGGCAGATACCGGCGCGCCGCGGGCACCTGCATGTCGGATGGTCCGAACCGGAAGCCGCCGGCATCGCGGTCGAGGATGGCCCCGAAGACGCTGGGCGAGTCCATGCGCGGCAGGCAGAGCCACTCGACGTTGCCGCTCGGTGCCACGAGGGCGGTCGTCTCGCAATCGGAGAGGAAGCCGTACTCGCCGATGGGCGGGAAGGCCGAGGTGATCGCGCCGGCATCGTCGGCGGATCCGTCGAGCTCCGTTCCGTTTCCGTTGGTCGGCATCCTTCACCTC
>JBHENV010000135.1:0-5185 GCA_046261895.1 Candidatus Limnocylindria bacterium | reverse complement strand
GATCGTACCGTCGATTCCGCCGGAGAGCCAGAGGGCCGGGTAGCATGCTGATCGATGACCGAGCTCGTCGCGACGTTGCGCCGCAATCGACAGGCGATCTTCGCCCTGGCCATGATCCTCATCATCGCGGCGCTGCTGTGGTCGGCCCGGGGCGCGCTTCCAGCCTTCTTCATCGGCCTCGCGCTCGCCTTCATCCTGGATCCGATCGTGACCT
Source organism: Candidatus Limnocylindria bacterium (assembly GCA_046261895.1). GTDB lineage: Bacteria > Chloroflexota > Limnocylindria > QHBO01 > QHBO01 > JACDBZ01. Next base: position 4,971 of record JBHENV010000135.1, on the reverse strand, counting down.
TCCTGGCGCGACAAAGGGTGCCGCGCTGGGCCGGAGTCATCGTCGCCTATGTGATCGTCGTGCTCCTGGTCTGGGCGATCATCGCGTACGCACTGCCGCCGATCAGCCGCCAGGCGAGCGAGTTCATCGAGCAGCTGCCACAGCTGGGGGCCGCGGTCGGCGACATCGAGCGGGGGCTCGAGCGCTGGTACGCCGGCCTGCCGCTGCCCGGCGAGGTTCGTGCAGCGGTCGACACGCAGATGACCGCCACCGGGCAGGCGGTGGCCGATCTCGCTCGCGGGCTCCTTGCCCCAACGCTGAATGTCGTGCTCCGAGCGGCGACCTTCATCCTCGGCCTCGTGGTCGTGCCGGTCTGGCTGTTCTTCGTGCTCAAGGATCGGGAGCGGTTCTCGCGCTCGGTGGCCGGCGCCCTCCCGCCCAACTGGCGGCCGGACGCGGAGAATCTCCTCGCCCTGCTCGGCCGGGTAGGCGGCCGATGGGTCCGCGGCCAGCTGCTGCTGGGCGGCTCGATCTTCCTCGCAACCGTCGTCGGCCTCACGATCCTGACCCTGATCGGTTTCAGCGAGTTCGGGCAGTTCACACTTGTGCTGGCGTTGATCGCCGGAGTGCTCGAGTGGTTCCCGATTCTCGGTCCGATCATCGCCGCCGTGCCAGCCATCCTGATCGGCCTCTCGATCTCGTTCCCCGCTGCCCTGGCGGCGGCGGTACTCTACACGGCGATCCAGCAGCTCGAGAACAACGTCCTGGTGCCGAAAGTAATGGGTGACGCGATCGAGCTTCATCCGGCCGTCATGATCCTGGCGCTGGTGGTCGGCGGGGCGCTCTTCGGCATCGGCGGCGCCATCCTAGCGGCGCCGGTGGTTGCCGCCGGGCGCGACCTCTATCGCTACGGCTTCCATCGCTTCGGCGGTCAGCCTCCGGCACTGGCGCTCGAGCTTGCCCTCCACGGCGCGCGCGCGAGGCCCGTGGATGAGCCGTCGGAACCGCCGGACGCTGAGCCGCCGGGTCTGGAGCCGGAGGCTGCGCCGGCCTGATCCGCCGCAGTCTGAGCCGGAGGGGGCGCCGGCCTGATCAGCCCATGCGGGTCGATTCCTCACTCCACGGCCGGCTCCATGTCTCCCTCACTCCACGGCCGGCTCCACCGACTCGTCAAAAGTGCAGCTCCGGGAGCATTACCCGGTAGCTGCGGCCGGTAACGGCCCGTGCTGAGCGTGGAATTGGTGCGGCGGAGCCCGATCTGTCGCTTAAAGTGCCGCTTGCGACACGTTCTGCAAGTCGAGCGAGTCCGACTCGCGGGCTGCCCCACTCAGCGCACTTGCTTGCGAGTCGCACCCGCCTCGCATCGGCCTCGCACCGCCTCCCCCTCAGAGCGTCGGCTTGTGGGCTCGCATGCGGATCGACTGGAGGATGCCCATCCCGAAGAGGAGACTGATCAGGCTCGACCCGCCATAGGTGATAAAGGGCAGCGGGATGCCGGTCACAGGCATGACTCCGATTACCATGCCGATGTTCACGAGGACCTGGAACAGGATCATGCTCGCCAGGCCGGCCGCGATCATCATGCCGAATGCGTCACGCGCCTGCCAGCCGATCAGCAGGATCCGCCACACGAGCAGGCCGAACAGGGTCAGGATCACGAGCCCGCCCACGAAGCCGAGGTCCTCCGCGACGACGGTGAAGATGAAGTCGGTCGACTGGACCGGGATGTAGCCCCGCTGTCCTTCACCCCCCACGGTCAAGCCGCGCCCGAGCCAACCGCCCGATCCCACGGCGTTGAGCGCCTGGATGAGCTGGAAACACGCCCCCTGCGGGTCGGCGGACGGTTCGAGGAAGCAGAACAATCGCTGGCGCTGGTAGTCCTGGAGCATGCTGACCGCGATCGGAGCCGCGCCGATGATGCCGGCCGCAAGAAGACCCATCCAGCCAAGGCTGGCGCCGCTCATGAACAGCATCCCGACCAAGATGCCGATGAACACCAGCGCCGTCCCGAGATCCGGTTGCCGAAAGACCAGGAACGCCGGCAGGGCCATCAACACGCTGGCGACCACGATCGTCGAGAGCCGTCCGATGCGCTCTCGCCGCCCTGAGAGATATGCGGCGAGGACCGCGATCATGAGCACCTTGCTCGCCTCGCTGAACTGGAAGTCCAATCCCGCGACGGTCACCGACATCTGTGCCCCGAACAGGTTGGTGCCGATCAGCATGGTGACCGCGAGCAGACCCAGGACCAGCAGGTAGATCGGTGCCGCCAGCCCCCGCAGCCAGTGATAATCCACGCTCGCGACCACAAAGAAGAGCGTGATACCGATCGAGGCCCAGATCAGGGTCTTGACCGATTCAGACATGCCGCCTGCGGCGCTCGGATCGTTGAAGCCCGCGGAGTAACCCATCACCACACCGAGTCCCATGAGAAGCAGGACGTACAGCAGTAGCTGCGCGTCGAAATGACGCCAGTCGCGACCCCGGAAGGACTCGACGAACGTGGCGGTCGCGACACCCATCGGTCAGTTCGCCGTCACGAGGCTGAAGTCGTTCGGGTCGAGGCGCAGGTCCTCGTCCAGGTCGTAGTGCAGCTGGAGGAAGTACTTCACGACCTCGGCGGAGACGTTGCCCGGCACCACCGCCGAGTAGTTGAAGCTGACGACCGCCAGGTCCGCGTCGGTCGCGCCGGCGGTGCTTGGCAGGTAGGCCACGAACCAGGAGTGGAACGGGAGCGTGCCCTGGTCGGTGAGCTCGCCGAACTCTGCGGTCCCCGTCTTGCCGGAGAGGGCCCCGGGAAGATCGAGGTCCCGGATGTTGTAGGCGTGCCCCGAGGTGATCACCTCCCGCGCTCCGATGCGCATGGTCTGCAGCGTTCCTTCATCGGCGGCAATCTCGTGCAGCACCTCCGGTTCGTATGGGACGACAAGCTCGCCCGTCGCGTCGGTCTCGCCGCGCGCGATCATTGGCTTCATGAGCCTGCCCCCGTTCGCCAGTGCGGCGTACGCATTCAGCAGCTGGAGCGGGGTCACGGCCACCACGTTCTGTCCGATGCCGGCCTGCGCGAGCTCTCCGGTGAACACGCCCGATCTGCCCTGCTGACGCGCCCAGTCCGTGGAGGCGACGATCCCCTCCTCCTCGGACGGCAGGCGGATGCCCGAGAGCTCACCGAATCCCAGCTCGCGGGCCCACTCGGCCAGCGGATCGATCCCGGTCTCGACCGCCATCTGGTAGAAGAACGTGTCCGAGCTCTTGGCGAACGCGTCGACCATGTCGAGTGGGCCGAATCCCTGGCGATTCCAGTCGTACAGGCATTCGCCATCGGGCGCTCCCGGGATCTGATAGCACCCGAAGGTGGGCCATTGCCGCCCCGGCGTGGTGACTCCCTCCTCCATGGCGGCGATGCCGGTCACGAGCTTGTACGTCGACCCGGGCGGATAGATGTCGGTGACGGCGTGATTGCGAAGTGGCCGATCCGGATCGGCCAGATAGACGTTGAAGTCCTCGGTGCTGATCCCGGCGGCGAACTTGTTGTTGTCATAGGCGGGGAGTGAGACCATCGCCAGAATCTCGCCGGTCTGCGGGTTCATGACCACGGTCACGCCCTGGCTGACATCCGCGACCTCCATGCCCCAGGTGAGCGCCTGCGTCGCCTCACGCTGGATCTCGGCATCGATGGTGAGCATCAGGTTGCGTCCCGGCGTCGGCTCGCGGATCGTCTCGATCACCTTGAGCTGCCGGCCCGATGCATCACGCTCCACCAGCTGTGACCCGTACGTGCCGCGCAACTCCTCCTCGAAGGAGGCCTCGACGCCCGCCTTGCCGATCACGTCGTCGCGCAGGTATCCATCGGCCTCGAGTGTCGCCAGCTCGTCGCGACTGACCGGGCCGGTGTAGCCGATGACATGCGAGAGGAGCGGCCCGCCGGCGGCGCCGCTCTCATCGAGGTACCGCCGGATCGGCTCGACCGTGACCACCACGCCCGGCAGGGCCTCCGCCTCCTCACCGATGAGCAGCGCGGCCTCACGGCTCACGCCGCGCTCGAGCGGCACGAGGTCGAACGGGGAGCCGCTGAAGGCGTCGAGCCGTCCACGGAGGACCGCGCGATCTGCCCCGGTCAGGGTGGCGACCCGGGCGATGACCCGCGAGCGGTCCGCGGCCGGAAGATCGGCCGGGCGAATCTTGACCGTCCACGCCGGGACGCTGACCGCGATCGACCGTCCGGCACGATCGAAGATCAGCCCGCGCGGCGCAGGGATCGGCACCTCGGCCGTGCGGTCGGCGGTCGCCCGGCCCGCATACACGTCTCCATTGAGGATCTGCAGCTGAAACAGCCGACCGCCCAGTGCCAGCAGGACGAGCATCGCGGCGATCGAGAAGGCGATAAAGCGACCCGGCGACCGATGCAGGTCGACGCGGCCGTCGTTCAGATCCGCCATGCAATCACCACGCGGACGCTTCCTCCGGAGCATAGCGCCCCGCGAGCGCACGAGCGGGATAGATCAGAACGGCCACGATCGCAGCGTTGAGTACTGCGGCACGCAGCAGGATCTCGAGTGGCGGTACGGCTGCCACCGCGTCGGTGACCAGCTGCGACACGAGAGGCGACAGGACGTCCGCCACGATCGAGCCGATGATTGCGGCCGCAACCGGATAGATCCAGACCAGCCCACCAAGCAACCGGCCACCACCGGCGACGCCGGCCGCCACCAGGAGCAGGACGAGCGGCACCGAGCCGAGCGGGTCACCGACAAGGAGATTTGCGGTCAGTCCCGCCACGAACGCCCAGGTGATGCCCGGATGGAGGCCGGTGAGACACGTCACCAGGACGACGGCCACGAGGACCAGGTTCGGTTTTACCCCGGCAATGACCATGACCGGGGCCAGACCGGCGTGAACGATTCCGACGACGACGGCGAGGAGTGGGCTCAGGTAGCTGATCGGACGAGACCCCTGGCGAGGCGGCGGAGGGGTCAAGTATACGGCCGAGGA
>JBHENV010000134.1:0-7670 GCA_046261895.1 Candidatus Limnocylindria bacterium | reverse complement strand
CAGGCCGCCTGCCGAGCTCCTCGAGGTCGAGTAGCCGGCGCAGGGCCGCCCTGGACGCGCTCAGGGTCGTCCGCGCGCTGGGAACCACGCCGCCGTTCAGCGGCGATAACTCAGCCCGGAGGTTGAGGATCGCGCCCCGGGGCTCAGCGGTCGACGCCGGGCGGCGCTGAACAGGCCCAGTCAGTCATCATCACGAACCAGATCGCGAGCGGCCAGGTGCGCCTCGTGCTCAGTTAGCGTCGCTGAGCGGCGCGCATCGCCCACCCCAAAGTCACCGAACGCTCGAATGTCGGCGGCGGCCACCGATGCCGGCTGTCCATCACGACAGCCTGATCACGGCCTTCCGCAGCGACGCGTAGCGGTCAGCGGCGGCACCAGTCGGTACGAGCCTCTCTGGCAGAGCGGCCAGCGCGGCATGGAGCGCTGCACCGGCCCCGACGATCTCGGACCGGTGGCCGGGTTCGTGTGCGCCCTCCAGGTAGTCGCGTGCGAACCATCCATCCATCACGACCCGCCCTTCGAGGGTCCGCCGCGGCCGTTGAATCCGGAACGCATCCTGATCCACGGTGACCAGCACCCGCTGCTCCCGCTCGAGCCACGCCGGCTCGACATTCACGTGCGCCAGGACGAGATCCCCGGCTCGCCACGCGTGCCCACCGCCGGGCAGCTGCAGTGGCGCATCGGTCGATCCGAAGGCTTCGGTGATCGAGAATAAAGGGGGAGCGGATGGTGCGGGTCTCACGCCGTGTCAATCATCGGCCCAACCGTTAGAATCGGTGGGCCTGACCCGCCCCGCGGAGATCGACGTGTACGCCGACGAGTTCAGTATCTACGCCGGCAACGCCAACAAGCCGCTCGCCGAGCGGATCACCCGCTACCTCAAGACCCAGCTCGGTGAGGTCGAGGTGTTCCAATTCGCCAACGAGAACATCTTCGTGCGCGTCATGGAGAACGTTCGCGAGCAGGATGTGTTCCTGGTCCAGCCCACCAGCCGGCCCGTCAACCAGTCGATCATGGAGCTGCTGATCATGATCGACGCCTTCAAGCGGGCAAGCGCGGGACGGATCACGGCGGTGATGCCGCACTACAGCTACGGACGCTCGGACAAGAAGGACCAGCCGCGGGTACCGATCACGGCGCGCCTGATCGCCGACATGCTGACCGTCGCCGGGGCGGACCGAGTCCTCACCATGGACCTGCACCAGGGCCAGATCCAGGGCTTCTTCAGCATCCCGGTCGACGAGCTGACCGCCGTCAATCTCATCTGCGCGCACATCAAGGTCAAACAGATCGACGACATCGTGGTCGTCTCCGAGCTTGGATTCGCCAAGAAGGCCCGCAATTTCGCGGAGCTGCTCTCCGCGCCGCTGGCGATAGTGGAGAAGAGGCGTCTCGGGAACGAGGACCGTTCGGAGGTCATGAACATCATTGGCGAGGTGGGCGGCAAGACGGCGATCCTCATCGACGACGAGATCGACACCGCCGGATCGTTGATCGAGGCGGTCGGCGCGCTCGAGGCCGCCGGGGCCACCGCCATCTACAGCTGCGCGACGCACGGGGTCTTCTCCGGCTCGGCGCTGGAGCGGATCGCAGAGTCGGCACTCACCGAGGTCATCGTGACCGACACGATTCCACTGCCGCCTGGCGCGGACGATCCGCGCATCACGGTGCTCAGCGTCGCTCCCCTCTTCGGCGAGGCGATCAAGCGCATTCATCGCGGCGAGAGCGTTGGAGCGCTCTTCAGCTCGGAGGTCCAGATGGTGGAAGAGATGACCTTCTGGGACGAGGACTCGGCCGACCACGACCAGGCCATCCCGGAACCGTATCGGGTGAGCGTCGGCGGATGAGCGATACAAAGCTCGGCGTGCTGCTCTGGAGCCAGGCAACGGACTGGCCGGCGTTCGAGCGCGCGGCCCGGCGCATGGACGAGCTCGGATACGACTCACTCTGGACGTGGGATCACGTCTACGCCATCTTCGGCGACCCGTACCAGTCGATCTTCGAAGGGTGGATGTCGATCGCGGCGTGGGCCAAGGTCACCACCCGGGTCCAGCTCGGCCTGCTGGTCGGCGCGAACACGTTCCGCAATCCGGGGCTGGTGGCGAAGATGGCGGCGACGCTCGACCATCTGAGCGACGGACGGGCTTCCCTCGGGATCGGCGGTGCCTGGTTCGAGCTCGAGCACACGGCGCACGGCATCGAGTTCGGCAGCGGATTCGGCCAACGGCTCGACTGGCTGGACGATTCGGTCGGCGCCATGCGTGCGCTGCTGGATGGTGAAGAGGTGACGTCCGCCCCCGACGGTCGGTACGGCTTCCAGGAGCTCCGCCATCAGCCGCCGCCGATCCAGCGCCGGCTGCCGATCATGATCGGCGGGTCAGGCGAGAAAAAGACCCTGCGCACGGTCGCGAAATACGCCGACCAATGGAACGCGATGGGCAGCGTCGAGACGCTCGAGCACAAGGACGGGGTGCTGCGCGGCCATTGCGACGCGGTCGGCCGGAATTCGTCCGAGATCGAGCGCACCGTCGGCTGCAAGCCGATCATCCGCGACACGGAGGCCGAGGCCCGGCGGGTGTGGGAGGGCCAGATGGAGCACAACCGCACGCCGATGGCGGACGTCGCCGAAGACGACACCTTCTGGGTCGGGACGCCCGACCAGCTGGCGGAGCGGATGATCGCGTACCGCCGGATCGGCTTCTCGGCCTTCCTGGCTGAGATGGCTGCCCCGTATGACGACGAGACGCTCGACCGCTGGATCGGCGAGGTGAAGCCAATGGTCGAGGCCGGCTAGGGAGGTTCAGCCGGAGTCGGGCTATACTCGCCGCCCGATGTTCAAGTTCCTGTCCCGCCTGGGGGACTCCAACGAGCGCGAGATCCGCGCCCTCCGGCCGCTCGTCGATCGCATCAACGCGCTCGAGCCGGAGATCCAGGCCCTGACCGATGCCGAGCTCGCCGGCAAGACCGATCTGCTCCGTGCCCGATTGCGCGAGCAGGTCGGCGAGATCCTTACCCCGATCGAGTTGCGCGACACCGATCCTGACGAGGATGCGATGGAATCCGCGCTGGCCGGCGCGGATGCCGCGCGCCTGGCGGACCAGCTGAAGCAGCAACGGAAGAGCGAGCTGGGGCAGATCAACGAGGCGCTGAAACAGCTGCTGCCCGAGGCGTTCGCCTCGGTCCGAGAGGCGATGGTTCGGGCCCTGGCCAAGCGCCACTACGACGTCCAACTGATGGGCGGCATCGTGCTTCACCGAGGCGCCATCGCCGAGCAGCGTACCGGCGAGGGCAAGACCTTCGTCGCACCGTTGGCCGCGTTCCTGAACGGCCTGGTCGGACGCGGCGTCCATGTCGTCGATCCCAACGACTACCTCGCCAAGCGTGATGCGCAGTGGGTCGGCGCCGTGTTCCATCGGCTCGGGATGAGCGTGGGATCGATCCAGCACGAGGGTGCCTTCGTCTTCGACCCGGAGTACCCGGCAACCGACGAGCGGTTGCGGGACCTCCGACCGGTCGGCCGGCGAGAGGCGTACGCGGCCGACGTCACGTATGGGACGAACAACGAGTTCGGGTTCGACATGCTGCGCGACAACCTGGCCGTGGACCTGGCCGCGAGGGCGCAGCGCGGCCACTTCTTCGCGATCGTCGACGAGGTCGACAGCATCCTGATCGACGAGGCGCGCACCCCGCTCATCATCAGCGGCAACGCCGAGGAGTCGGCCGACAAGTACCTCCAGTTTGCCAAGCTCGTCCCTCGCCTGACGGGTGAGGAGGACTACGTCGTCGACGAGAAGTTCAAGCAAGTTGCGATCAGCGAGGCCGGCACCGACAAGATGGAGAAGTGGCTCGGCGTCGAGAACATGTTCGCCGACGACTTCAGCCTTGCCCGCCACCTCGAGCAGGCGCTCAAGGCGCAGGTCCTCTACCAGCGCGACCGCGATTACGTCGTCAAGGACGGCGAGGTGATCATCGTCGACGAGTTCACCGGACGCCTCATGCCCGGTCGGCGCTGGTCGGAAGGCCTCCACCAGGCGGTCGAGGCCAAGGAGGGCGTGGCCGTCCGGAACGAGCAGCGCACGCTCGCCACCGTCACGTTCCAGAACTACTTCCGGATGTACGACAAGCTGGCCGGCATGACCGGCACCGCCGAGACGGAGGCGGAGGAGTTCGCGAAGATCTACAACCTCGAGGTGGTCGTCATCCCCACCAATCGAGAGATGATTCGCGCCGACTACGCCGACCTCATCTATGCCAAGCAGGGCGGCAAGTGGAACGCGGTCATCGATGAGATCGCGGAGGAGCACGAGAAAGGCCGGCCCGTGCTGGTCGGCACGATCAGCGTCGAGGTCAGCGAGATGCTCGGCGAGCTGCTCAAGCGGCGCGGCATCAAGCACAACGTCCTCAACGCCAAGCTGCACGAGCGGGAGGCGGAGGTCGTCGCCCAGGCGGGCCGCTCGGGAGCCGTCACCATCGCCACCAACATGGCCGGCCGCGGGACCGACATCCTGCTCGGCGGCAACCCGGAGGTGCTCGCTGCCGACCTGCTCCACAAACGCGGCACGAACGTTCTGGAGGCGACGCCGGAGCAGTACGCCGATGCGCTTGCCGAGGCGGAGAGCGTGTGCGGGGCCGACAAGGAGAAGGTGATCGCCGCCGGTGGCCTCCACATCGTCGGGACCGAGCGCCACGACGCCCGCCGAATCGACAACCAGCTCCGCGGCCGTGCCGGCCGGCAGGGCGACCCCGGATCGTCCAGGTTCTACCTGTCGCTCGAGGACGACCTCATGCGTCGCTTCGCCAACGACCGGGTCCAGGGCATCATGCGCACCCTCGGCTTCACGGATGACACCGCGCTCGAGTCGAAGATGGTGAGCAAGACGATCGAGAACGCCCAGACGCGCGTCGAGGGCTACAACTTCGACACGCGAAAGCACGTGGTCGAGTACGACGACGTGATCAATCGGCAGCGCGAGACGATTTACCGCGAGCGCGACCGCATCCTGCGCTCGACCAATCTCGGGCCGACGATCGAGGCGATGCTCGACGACGAGGTCGCCTCGCTGGTGACCGAGCACACCGCGGCAGAACACTCATCGGAGTGGAACCGGGACGGCCTGCGGACCCAGCTGATCACGATGGTCCCGTCATTGACCGATGCGGACCTCGCCCCGATCGAGGCGGCGGGCGATCCCGGGACGCTGATCCAGGGCCTGACCGAGGTGATCCGGGAACGCTACGAGGGCAAGCGGTCCCAGGTCGGGGAGGAGGGGATCGGCGTCCTCGAGCGGCTGGTCCTTCTCCGGGTGATCGACTCGCTCTGGGTCGAGCACCTCACCGCCGTGGACGACATGCGGCGCGGCATCGGCCTTCGAGCCTACTCGCAGCGTGACCCGCTCAACGAGTTCAAGATCGAGGCGTACCGCATGTTCGACGAGCTGAAGTCGACGATCCGCCACGACGTGACCCACACCATCTTCCGTGTCACGGTCCAGGCCCAGCACGCCCACCAGGCACCGCCTGCGCGCAACATCGTCGAGGGTCGCGCCGCGGTCGGCGGGACGGCATCGGTCGCCGGCGCGGCGACCGCCACGGCCGTCGCCGCGAACGGGAATGGCGCATTGCCCGCGCGCGCCGGGCCCAAGATCGGCCGCAACGACCCCTGCTATTGCGGATCGGGCAAGAAGTTCAAGAAGTGCCACGGCGCGTGACGCTTGAGCCAGCGGCCGCTCGGTGGAAGGCGCGACTCCACACGAGAACGCCCCGCGTGCCACCAGCTCGCCGTTCAAGCGTCGTCTAGCCCTCTGGCTCGTCCTCGGTCCCGTAACGATGCCGGCGCCGGCGCCAGAGGCGGATCGGGAAGAGGATGACGCACGCGATCGCGATGACTCCGACGATCAGGAGGAATGGATCGGGCATGACGCCATGATGCCCGATAGCTCAGGCTTGCCATATCTGAGCAACTCGCTACGATGGGCGGAACGATCTTCGCGAGGTCAAATTCGAGCCCCCTCGCGGTCCGTCAGTTGGAGGGATTCGTTGAAGCAACTGACCGCATCCCCTAGAGCCTCCGTTCCGCTCCCCGTCAGTACGGCGGCCCACCTTCCACCGGTCACCCGCTTCCGAGATCCAGACCTCCCCTACGAAGACCTCATCATGTGTGAGCGCGACTGCATGCGTTGCACGTATGCCGCCACGCTCAACTGCGATGGGAACTGTGGGGTCTGTCCACGTCAGACCTATTGCCCTTGCGTCAACCCCGCCAAGGTGCGGGCGAAGGGCAACCGTCTGGCCGAGATGGCCGAGCTTCCGATGGTGGCCTCGATTGGACGCCATTAGGGACGAGGCGCAGCGCCTGTCGCGCCTGGTCGCCGAAACCTCGGTGCGTCTTTGACCACCACAGCAAGGAGTCCGATCTCGCCGACCTGACCGAGCGCTCCGCTGATCCGTCGCTCTGGAATGATCCTGTGGCGGCGCAGACGATCATGCGTCGCGCGGAGGAGCTGCGCTCGGAGATCGAAGCCTGGCGCTCCATGGGCGAGCGGGCCTCTGGTCTCGCCGAGATGGCCGAGATGGCCGCGGCCGATCCGGACGAGGCGGCGAGCCTGCAACCCGACCTGGAGCGCGACCTGGCCAGTCTTCAGGCCGATTGGAACCGGATGGAGCAGCTGCTCCTGCTCGGCGAGCCGTTCGACGAGCGTGGTGCGATCGTGTCGATCCATGCCGGAGCAGGCGGCACCGAGAGCCAGGACTGGACGGAGATGCTGCTGCGCATGTACCTGCGCTGGGCCGAGCGGCATCGGTTCAGGACCGAGATCCTCGAGGCCACCGAGGGGGAGGGGGTCGGCCTCAAGAGCGTGAGCTTCAGCATCGACGGGAGATGGGTCTACGGGAGGCTGCGCAGCGAGCGCGGCGTGCATCGGCTCGTGCGGATCAGCCCGTTCGACTCGCAGAAGCGCCGGCACACGACCTTCGCCCTCGTCGAGGTCATGCCCGAGGTGCCTGAGGATGCGGCCATCGAGATCGAAGACAAGGAGCTGCGGGTCGACACCTACCGGGCCAGCGGCGCCGGAGGCCAGCACGTCAACAAGACCGACAGCGCCGTGCGCCTGACGCACCTGCCGACCGGGATCGTCGTCGCCGTGCAGAGCGAGCGCAGCCAGCACCAGAACCGCGACCGCGCCATGTCGGTCCTGCGAGCGCGGCTTGTCGAACGACAGGAGGAGGAGCGGGAGGCGGAGATGGCCCACCTGCGCGGCGAGCACGTCGAGGCCGGCTGGGGAAACCAGATCCGCAGCTACGTCCTCCAGCCGTACACCATGGTCAAGGACCTGCGAACCGGCGTCGAAACATCGAACCCGACCGCCGTCCTGGACGGCGACCTCGAGGCGTTCATCGAGGGTTACCTGCGCTCGCGAGTCGGGGAGGGAGACCCGCCGCCCGCAGCGTGACCGGACTCGTCGCCCGGCAGATCCTCGTCGGCGTGCGCGATGTGGGCCAGCTGCTTCCAGACGAGGAGGACGAACAGGGCAGAGCCGACGAAGGCGAACCAGAACGGAGCCGTGACCCCATACCGCTGCGCGAGCAGGCCGCCCACGCCGGAGCCGACGACGAGGCCGCCGAAGACGCCGACGGTGTTCACGCTGCCGACCCTGCCCTGGAGGATCGACGGG
>JBHENV010000133.1:0-11801 GCA_046261895.1 Candidatus Limnocylindria bacterium | reverse complement strand
CGATCTTACCGGCCCGAAGGAAGGTTGGTCGGGGCGGCCGGATTCGAACCGGCGGCCTCCTGCTCCCAAAGCAGGCGATCTGCCAGACTGATCTACGCCCCGACGTTCCGTGCTCGGCAAGAGCGCCTAACTCGGTATTCCGACCCTTGGGGTCGACGCACAGCGCTCAGACACACGCTACCAGCTCGTTGGCCAGGTCTAGAAGCCAATTTCCAAACGGTCGGTGGCTTCCACCCACGGCTACGGAAATGTCGCGCGAAGTTCCTTCAAGTCCCCTGCCCACTGGTCCGCCGCTTTCTTCACCTTGGCCGCCCGTTCCTTCGCCTCGGACTCGGCCTGCTCTATCGCTCGACTCACCGCCTCGACGTCATCACCAAGCTCGGGGATTCGCTCAATCGCCGCACGGACCTCGTCTCGGTCGATCGCCTTCGCGACCCCGCGACGCTCCGCCCTCGCCTCCTTCGTGAGCCGGGCGGCGGTCTCGCCGAGCGCACCGAGGATCTCGGAGGCGTTGGCGACGACCGCGTCTGCCGCTTGACCCATCGCCGCGTCGAGCGTCAGGTCGGCATGCCCCGAGAGCTCCGGGAGTGAAGGGACTGATAGGATCGTCCCTGGCTGCAAGGCGTCGAAGTTGACTCCCGGGTTGGCATGGCGGAACGCGTCGCCGATCCGCTTCGCGGCCGCCCTCGATACCGCGCCGGTGACCAGCCGAGCGCGAATGCCCGCCAGATTCTTCTCGTTCCCAACGACCAGCACGGCCATCACGACCTCCCTGCGCTCACAAGACAATCGGATTGAGGACGTCCCACGGACTCGAGAGTCCGGAGCCAAAGTTCCGCGTTCCGCCAGCAGTGAGGTTCGCGACGGCCGCGAGCCGGTTCTCGGGTACCTCGAGCACGAGGGCAGCCGCCTCGTCGCCACGGACCCGGTTACCAGTTGCAACGACGGACGACGCCTCGACCAGGAATGCGCCGAGATCGGTTGCGCGCCAGTGCGTGCACTGGTTGGCATCGGCGACGACGTCCCCCTGCACCCGGACGAGGCACGTCGGCCCGTCGCCACCGCCGCCGAGCGTGTTCGCCGTCACCCCCGCATGGTCTGACCTCTTCGGCGCGCGGAAACCCCAGAGCTTGCTCACCACGAATGCGCCCTCATCGAGCGGGATGACGGCCATCCCAGCTCCCACGCGCACGAAGCTGAGGCCGGCCGAGCGGATCAGAATCGCGTGCCATGGCCCCGGTGTCGGGAACTCATCTCGGGCGCCGAAGCGAATGGAGTTGTCGGCGGCAGCGGCGCTGTCAAAGGGTCCGACCACGACCACGCCTCCGGAGACACCCGTGAACTCGCCTCTCGGTCCAATCTCGTCGATGCGGTTGCCGGCGACGCGCACGTCCGCGCAGGCGGTGACCAGCACTCCCGCACGCAGGACGTCCGCGTTCAATGCCGGCGCCAGCCGGCGGACGGTGTTTCCGACGATGTCCGCCGACTCGACGTGCGTCACGGCGATCCCGATGACGGCGTCCCGGCTGCCTTCGACGGCGAGCGCCACGTCGGAGATGTCGTTGTTGTCGATCGCAACCCGCTCGGCGGAACCGCGGTCCTCGATCGCGATCCCCGCGAGAACGGAGGTCAGGACGTTCTGCTTGACCAGCAGCGTCCGAACCCTTGTCCGCACGGCGATCGCGGTCCCCTCTCGGTCGTGCACACGATTGCCGACGATCGTCACCGTTCCGGGAGCGGCGTCGATCGGCCCGCCGGTGACGACGATCCCGTCGGATCCGCGGTCGGCGCGCAGCGGGCCCACGACGTTGGAATTCACCGTGGTGTCAGGTCCGACGACGATCCCGTCTCCGCCCGTCGCGATCTTGTTGTCCACCAGGCTGAGGGATCCGCTGGGCGCGACGACCCCGGTTGCCAGGATTCCGCCGGCGCGACCGGCCAGCACCTCGTTTCGATCGACGCGACATGCGTACAGATACGCCGAGAAGCCCCCGAGGTCGATCCCTCGATCAAGACCGACCACGACATTCTCCGCAACCGTGAGACCGGCCGCGAAGAGACCGATCTTGTCGCCGCTTCCCGCGTCAATGCCGGTGCGGCCCACGAGAATGTTTCTCTGGAGAGAGACGAGCGCGCCAACGCCTGAGAGCTCCACCGCGGACCCGCCGGCATCGTCGGACCCGTAGGACAGCACGACCAGCTCGCTGAGGCTGGTGACGCCGACGTTGTGGAGCCGGACGGCGGCGGGTGCTCCTGCTCCGCTGACGATCGAGAAGTGCTCCATCGTCACGGCCAGCGAGCGCGTAACGGTGGCCGCCGTCCCGCGGCCAACGAGGATCGTCGCCGGACCCTGTCCGCGAATCCGGAGGGATCGGGCGCCGTCGATCATGAGCCCGTCGCCGAGGTCGTAGACGCCGGTCGCGAGGCAGACCGTGCCGCCATCGGCCTTGATCTGATCGACGGCTGCCTGCACGGTCAGGCTCCCGGTCGCATGCGACTCCGGGGTCACGCAGACCGTGCAATCACAGCCCCCGCCTCCGTCGGACAGCGGTGGCCACAGGCGCCGGCAGTCGGTCTCGCCGTCGGGCAGGGTGACGACGCCCAGGCGCGCGTAGTGGTGGTGAATGCCGTCCGGCGGGGCCGCGTCGAGCTCCTCGATGGATGTGTCGGCAGTGCGGGCGGCGAAGATCCAGTGATCGCCCGCCCGAAACGTCCCGTTCCCGCCGGGCGCGATCGAGAACGAGGCTACGATCCCGTGCTCCAGCACGATCTGGGTCGTCGCGCTCGTCGGCGTCGTGATCAGGCCCGTCGAGCTGGCGTCCTCGAGGTCCGTCACCTCGGCGCCGGTCCCGTCGCGAACGATCCCGGACTGGTCCCAACGGCGCACCCGCAGGTGACGGCTGAGCGCAGCGGCGGCATCGGCCGGCTGCAGGTCTACCGGCAAAGCGCCGGTGAACGTGATCGTCCGCGCGGCATCGTCAACGGTGACCTTGCGAATGACGCCCGGTCGCTGGTCCAGCTCGTAGTGGTCGTCGAGGATCTCGACCCAGTCGCCCGTGGAGATCCGAAGGACGTTGTCGCGCCCGACCGAGGCGAGGCGCAGGAGGGTCGATGAGACCATCTCGACGACCGGCATCGCGACGGAGCCGTTGTCGCGGGACCATTTGAACGTGGCCGTCCCGGGCGCACCGCCGGTGTGGATCTCGACTCGATAGGTCTGGTTCTCCTGGCCGCGGTAGCCGCTCGATGGCGGCAGCTCGCACGGGTCGTCGCCCGGATCGACGTCGATCGTGTCGGTCGTGAGGCGCCCGTCGGACGGCCGGATGACCGCGAGCCAGCCGGGGATGTCGGCGTCGTCGGAGGCGCACGACCCGCCGGCGACGTCCTCGGCGAGCAACCGGACCTGCCAGACGGTCTGCCAGCGCGCGGTCGTGTCGACCCCCACGGCGACCTCGACGAGCTCCGGCGCCTCGAGGTGGGTCACCTCGCGCTGCCAGACGTCGAGGTACGCGAGGTGGCTGCCGCTTGCCGGCAGCGGCGCAGGCGTCGGCCAGTAGGGCTGGGCGAGGTAGGGGGTGTCCGCCGTGCCCATCGGTTCGGAGAGGAGCGGATCGAAGCCGGTCGCGTCCGTGCCGTGGTTCTCGGCGAGGAGCCCGTCGACGTACATCCGCCCTCGACCGATGGAGAGAGCGCCGCCGGTCGCGGTCACGTTGAACGCGTCCGGCGTCTGGCGCGGAACCCAGGCGGTCCCCGCCTCGTTCGGATCCGGCCCGAACGATGTCAGGTCCGAGGTCTCCGCACGGAGCCGCCGGTCGAGCAGCGTGACGTAGTCGTTGAAGTCGCCGTCCAGCAGCAGCCGCCCCTGCTGGAGCACGACTCCGGCGTAGTCGCGGAGAGGATCGAACCTCACCCGGCTGATGTCGGCGCCCATGTGGCGTCCTCCTTCGTAACGTCAGGTGGCGTAGAACAGGCCGGCTTCGAGCCCATAGCGGAGGTACTCGTTGAGCCGGAGTCGAAGATTCGTTTCGCGGAGTGGCTGGTAGAGCTCGTGGGTGGCGCCCATCTCGCTTTCGCCGCTGGCCCCGTCTCGGATCGCCGGGTGCGTCGCGGCGCGCAGCTGCATGAAGGCGGGGTCGCCGTAGCGGAGCGACGTGAAATGCGGGATGTGGGCCGGGTCCCCGCCGGCGCAGCGGAACCTCCGCGGCGTGCGCGAGCCGGCCGGCACGAACGAGAACCGGATGCACCCGACCTGGCGGCGTTCCGCGTGAATCGGGGCAGGCCATGGGTCCGCAGAGCCTGTCCGCGATGCGAGGAGGATCGAGTTGGACACGTCCATCCGGACGGCGTGGACCTTGCCGACGACGGTGCACGCCTCGAGGTCGATCGTGCCCGCCGGGACGAGGCCGTCGCCGACCTGCCGGTCCGTGGCGGTCGTGACCGTGCCCAGCGCTCCCCCACCCGGCGCCGGGCGGCCGCAGATGGCGATCTCGCTCACGGCTCCCGCGTCGACGACCGAGTCGTTCGCGTGGACCTCGACGCCCTCGACCGCGACGACCGGCCCGACGATGCAATGGTCGAGCGTCACCGACGCGAACGGGTGCAGCACGATCAGGCTCGCGGCGCCGGGTACGCCCGCCGAACCGTCGGGCTGTCGGGTGAGGCCCGGGACGAGCGTGCAGTGGCGCAGGATCAGCGTCCGCGGCCGCGCATCCGCCGATTCCTCGATCACGAGCGGCGCACCGGCGAGAGCGAAGCCGTCGAGTATCACGGTCGTGTCCGGCTCCATCGCGAGCTTCGCCTGCCCGGAACGCGAGAGCAGCGGACGGGTCCGGTTGATCGAGCGGAGGGTGATGGCCTGGTCGGCGGCCCCGGCGACCGGCGTGGTCGCGGTGATCGTGGCCGGGGCGGCGTAGTCGCGATTGTCCTGGATCTCGACCGCTCCGCCTCCGGCGACCGTGCCAAGTGCTGGACCGATAACCGCGCCTCCGTCCGCAACCGGCACGACCGTCTGGACGTCCGCGAGCGACGACGCACGGTCATAGCCGCCGCCCCCAATCGCAAGGGCCGCGCCGTAGTGGAACGACGCGAGCCGCAGCTCCCCGGCGGCTGGCGCGGCGGCGAAGGCCGCCCGACCCAGGACCGGGTCGATGGCAACCTGCGTGTCCGCGGGCTGCGGCTCGTGAGCCCACGAGCCGGGCGCGGCCGGGTCGTCCGAAAGGTCGCAGATCCGGATCTTCGACGCGTCGACCGCGTCGATGCCGGCCGCCGTCTCCGTCTCGAGCAGCAGCGACCGACCGCGGCCGTAGTAGTCGGCGAGGTGAGCCTTGAGCCAGCGGCGGAGCAGGGGCAGCGGGACGTCGAACGGCTCCGCGATGTGCGTGATGTCTCCCTCGGTCCGCGGCGCGCCGAACACCGGCTTGTCCGTGCCGAGGGGGTCGAACCGGAACCTGCGGCCGGACGCGTCGGCGGCGGCGAGCGGGACGCGACCGCGCCGCAGGGCCTGAACTCGCCACAGGAAGATGCCGACGTTCGGGATGTTGTAGCGGCCGGACCGCGACGAAACCCGGCGCATTTCCGCGGTGTGCGCAAACGTTTCGAACGCCCCGTTCTGGAACGTGCCGGACATCGCCAGGCGCGTCGCGTCGCGCAGGTCTGCCGTCGCCGCGGCGTCCAGCCGGACGTGGTTCATGTACTGGGTCGTCGTCAGCTGCTCGAAGAACTCGACGGCCCGCGCCGGCCAGCCCGTCACGTCGCGGGCGAGCTGCTCGAGCATGGACGCGGTGCCCTTGCGGCGGCGGTAGCGGATCGTGTTCGCGACCTCGGCGCGCGGCGAGGCGACCCGTGGAACGACACCGTGGAGCGTCCGATAGCCGATGAGGTCGCCGATGTAGGGCGCGACCCATTCCGCGGACGTCTCGATGAACTGGTCGTCGTACATCTGGTCGAGGCTCTCGGCCAGAGCGTTGACCTGGCTCGCGACGATGTCGACCAGCTCGCGCAGGACGCCGCCCTGCTCGGCGTCCCGGAACCGATAGACGGCGGGAAGGAGCCGGTAGATCTCGTCGGCCGTGTACAGCCCTGTCCCGCTCACGCCATCGCCTCCAGCTTGTCGAGGGGCGCCGGATCGAGGATCAGGAGGCCCGCGGGAATGGCCGTCCCCGCGCCACCGACGGCCGGCTGCTGGGCGAGGAGCCGGTCGGCGAGATCCGAGGTCGTGCCCATGTAGAGCGCATCGATGTCTAGCGCCAGGACCCCCGCCACGGTGTGGACCACCGCGGTCACGCCGGAGCGGTAGACCGGATCGGTGAACGATCGGGCGTCGAATGCGAAGGCGTTGCGCAGCGCTGCCTCGACCTTCGCGATGACGGCATCCGCCTCGTAGGCGGGGTCGATCGCGACCCGCATGCCGACGCGGAACGCCTGCATGCTTCCGGCGAGCACGCTCACCTGCACCTGCGGGTCCCCGTGCGAGCGGAGCGCGTCCGCGAGGTCGCCGAGTCGTTCGGCGCTCTGGGCGGCCGGCACGCCCGACAGCGCCACGGTCACCACGATCGTCCGGCCGCCGCGCAGCGGCAGGACCGCGGCATGTGCCTTCGCGACGCCGGCGAACGCGCGGGCGAAGTCCTCGTAGTCGAGCAGGCTCACGGCTCGGCCGAGGGTCCGAACGCCGAGCGGCATCGAAGCGCGAGCCGCGGACTCTGCCTCCGGATCGACGCCCCCGGACGCCGGCACCGGGTTCGTCACGCCCTTGACCCCGAGCGGGCGGTCCAGCAGCTGTGCGAGCGCGTCCGAGCCGACATTGCCGGCGCCACCGAGGCCCTTCCGATACTTGGCGCGGACGTTGCCGCTTCCGGATGGCAGCCGTGTGCCGCGGGCACCGTCACCGAACTGGACGTAGGTCCTGCCCAGTTCGTCGCCCCGGACCGCGTAGGCACGATCCGCCGGGCCGGTGGCGTAGAGCGTCGAAACTTCGTCCCAGCGGACGTCGTTCACGCGCACCTCCAGGGCGGCCGTGGCGCCGGACGGATCGGTGCTCTGGAGGTAGGTCAGCGGGTCGTGGGCGAGCGTGAACCGCTGGAACGCGGTGGCCGCGCGGCCGGACCCGAGGAGCTGTCGCACGGTCTCCCCGCGGGTCCCGAGCGCGACGTTCCCGTGGACGACGACGGAGTCGCGGGCGTAGGCGGATGCGAGGTCGCCGTCGAGCGTGAGGCGCCAGCCGCCGGCGATCGCCGCGACCGACAGGACGGTCGCCGCCTCGGCGAACGCCGCTCCGGCCGTCGTCGTCCCGCGAACGATGAGCCGCCTCCCGGGCCGCATCTCAGAGACGTCGACGCGGACATCGACCGACGCATTCGCGACGTTCGACGGGTCAGGCCCCTCGGCGAAGGCCAGTGGTTCGCTCGCCGCGAAGACCGTCACCTCGCGCGGCAGCTCGTCGAACAGGTCGTAATTCTCGCCGCCCTCGAGCGCGAGCCGCGTCACCTTGCCCGACACCGCGAATTCGGCGCGGGCAAGCTCGGATACGCTCGTCACCTGCCAGAGCTCGCGATAGGTCGGCATGGACAGGACGATCCATGACTCGGGCTGGATGTCCGGGTGCGATCCGTCAAGGTCCACGACGTTGCCGGCGATGTCGGCGATCGTGAAGTTCGGCCAGTCGCTGGCCCTGGTCGTGCCGTCAGACGACAGGCCGCCCGGGTAGTTATCGCGGAAGTTGAGCGACAGGGATCCCCACATCGGCGCGTTGTGGCCGAACACGTTGAGCCGTTTCCGCATGGCGAAGGGCACGGGTGGAGTGGCTGGCGTCACGCCCCACATCGCCGAGCCCAGCGGCTCCAGCCACGTCACGAGGGTCCGGTCGTGCTCAGGCTGCGGCTGCACGGCCGCCAAAATCCGGAGGTCCCAGTGGTCGGTGAGCACGTCGCCTCCGGCGATCAGCAGCCCGTCGCCGGCCTTCAGGTTCAGGGCGACGCCCTGCAGGTAGGCGCTCGTGTCGCCCATCCCCGGCAGCTGGACCTTCGTCGCGCGGGCGGGCATCGCGTTCCACGTCGCGCGTGCCTCGATCTCTTCCACCGTCTCGAAGGTCTGCGGCTGCTCGCCGGGCGCCGGGATGCTCTGGACCCGCAGGCCAGCGTCGAGGACGACGCTCGTCGGCGTCACGTTTGGATTCGCGCCCGGATCGCGCGACGCGGCCGCCGGCACCTCGGGCGGCGGCTCGATCGCGAACGCGAGGTGGGTCTCGGCGGCAACACCAGGTCGCAGCCGGTAGCCGATGAGCCGGCCGAGCTCCTGGAGCGAGATCCGCTGGCCCGCGGTCCGGAGGTACGACTCGTTCGCGAGCCGCTCCGTGTAGAACGTCAGAACGTCGGACACCACGGCCCAGGCGTCCAGGACCGCGATCGAGACATCGTCGGAGTCTCGGGTCGTCAGGTCGGCGAGTCGCGGCCGTTCGACGTCGGTGAGCCCCGCGATCATCGAATCGAGGAAGTCGCCGTGCCGCCCGACGCGGTACGAGATCGACGACAGCCCGGGCCGGTTGTGGACGGCGCCGGGCGTGCGGCCGGCCACGCCGGAGCAGCAGCCGCAGGTCGAGCCGGCAATCGTCATTTGCCGCCACCCATCGCGAGCGAGAGCAGCCCGCGATCCGGGAATGTCGGGTCGTTTTCGAGCTGCGGGATCTCGAGCCGGGCGAACACCAAGACGCCGGAGTCGATCGCGCTCGTCGCGTGGTCGCGCTGGCGCTGGAACGTCAACGTCGTGACCGACTCCACGCCCTCAACGGCCTGGACGGCCGCAATGACGGCGGAGAGGTAGACCGGCTGGCCGAAGGTGAGCCGGTCCGGATGGAACAGGCCGAGCGTGCCGTCAGATCGGACGTTGCTGGACAGCACGTCGAGGATGGCGGCCTCGACGTGCGCACGGAAGTACTCCGGCAGGACGCAGACGCGGAGGCCGATCTCGATCGGGACGAACCGTGGGCCGTCGACCTCGAGGTCGTAGCCGGCCATCCGGAACGGTTCGATGTGGCGCCGGACGCGGACCTCGAACTCGTCGTCGACGTCGAGGCCGCCGGCGCGGTCGGCGGTGACGAAGACCGTGTGCCACGAGCCGGTCCAGCGGAACGTTGCCGTCGCCCGCTGGACCTCGCGGCTTCGCTCGGTAACCCGGGCGTAGTCAGCCTCCGTCACCGCACGTTCCTGGACGAGGAATGCCTCCGGCGCGTCGCGCCGCACGGCGTCGGCGGCCTCCGGCTCCGTGCCGCCATCCGCGGCGATCGGGTTCGAGACGCCGATGACATTCGTCTGGTTCGTGACGAGGTGGGCGAGTGCGTTCGCGCCGACGTTGCCGCTGCTGCCGTTCCCGACGCGGTAGGTCGCGTCGAACTCCGTCGCCGTCTCCGGGCGCCGGCCGTGCACGCCGTCCCCGAACCGGAGCCTGGCCCGGCCGTCGTCCTCCATCTCGACGACGAACTCCGCGGCACTGCCGCTGCTCGCGAGCAGGTCGAGCTGCGGCGTCCAGGGCTCCGTGGCCGCGAGCAATTTCCCGGCGAGGCTGACCGCCGGCCTGGCCCGCCGCGGATCGGCGGCGATCGTCGCGGTCGCCGGATCCGGCCGGGCCGATACGAACAACGTGCCGCTCTCGAGGCGGAGCAGCGCGACCGTGACGCCGTCGCTGACCGACCACGTCCCGTCGCCGCCGCGGACGACGGCCGCTCCGGCACGGAACGCGACGCCGCGGTCCTCGAGCCAGTCGTGGACGAGCGGGCTGAACGTGCGCGCCACGAGATCCGCGACGAGGGCCGGCGTGACCGTGCCTTCGGCGACGACGCGCGTCGGGGCGGACCGAGCGTGGGTCAGGGGTCCGTTGGCGAGCTCCGGGCGGAAACGCGCCGGCACCGGCACCGCCCGATCCCGGCCGCAGTGGTCACACGGCTTCCCGCCGCCGTATTGGAGCACCGGCTCCGGCATCGTCCCGATCCGCTCCGCGACAATCGTCCGGCCGTGGTCCGCGAGGACGATGTTGCCCCACGCCTCACTGACGACGATGCCCGGGCGCTCCTCCACGGAGATGCAGACAGGGAACGGCAGTGCATCGGCCTCGTCCCAGACGATCTCCGTCACGGGGACCGCGGCGTTCGTCGGCGGATTGGCGAAGAGGCCGCCGGACGGATCCATCGACGGCGTCACGCTCGCCAACCGGACGGCCACACGCTTTGCCGGATCCGCGTTGGCGGCGTTGTCGCTCGTTGGGCTGGCGACTTCGGCGAAAACGAGGACGTCGCCTGCCTTGAGGTTCGGGTGATCGCCGGCGAGCGTCGCCGACGTTGCGCCGTGCGGGAGGCAGCAGCCCGCGTCGCCCCACGTCCAGAAGTCGAAGCACGCGTGGGACTCGTAGAGGAGCGCACGCTCCACCGTCTCGAACGTCTCGGCCCCGGCCGACAGGGCGGCGCGGTGGTCCGGGTCGTCCAGCGCGACGACCGCCGGCACGTCGGCCACGCGGGTCAGGAGCGTTGTCCCGGCCTCGAGCGGAACTGCATCAGCATCGACGGTGACCCGGGCCAACGTCCGGGCGTTCGAGCCGTCGTGCATCACGTAGTCGACGAGCCGGGCGTGGCGGCGGAGCGACGTCCGGCGCCGGGCGGTCGCGAGGTACCCCTCGGTCGCGACGGCGTCCTGCCGGTACGAGAGCTCGTCGGCGAGGTACGCGAGTGTCTCAACGAGGGCGACTCCAGCGTCCGCCGGGCTCCGTTCGGTCCAGTCCGGCGCGAGCAGGCTGAGCCGGTCGAGCATCAGCGAACGGAACGAGTCGAAGTCCTTCGCGAGGTAGTCGATCTCCGGCCCGGTCACCGGCTCCGGGCGGCACGTGCACACCGGGGCGCAGTCGAAGTCGGCGTCGCACTCGACCTTGAACGAGAACTCGACTGACGCCAGCCGGGGATCGAACCCCGCCGGCGGCAGGTCGCTGCCGGAGCCCGCAACGAGGCGCAGCGTGTAGGTCGAGAAATCACCCTGCGAATCGGTCCGGACGAGGAGGATAGTTGCCGGATCGCGAAGTCCGGCGACGAGGGCCGGATCCTCGCCGGCCGGCGGCGCCGTGGCGGGCGCGACCCACTCGACGCCGACCCGGGTGCGCTCGCCGCCCGTGATCCGAACGTTGGCCGGCGTCAGGGCCGGCGGCGGGTCGAGCAGGCGGACGAAGAGCGTCCGCTGGCGGAGCGCCTCTGACGGCGCCTCGGAATCGGAGACCTCGAGGTACTCGATGCCGTTGAGGGCACCGGCCTCCTTGACAGCCTGGAGTCGCCGTTCGTCGCAGCAGCCGTACCTCACGGCACGCTCCGTTCGAACGTGGCGTTCGCGCGCTCGCGCGTGCGCAGGACGATATAGCCGACCTGCACCGTGAGCGCACCCTCCACCTGCGACACCTCGACCGACTCGACGGCGATCAGGTGGCCGAGCCACTGCTGGAGCGCGCCCTGGACGAGGTGCTGGGTCGTGGCGACGAGCTCCGGACCGCCAGGCTCGAAGACGAGCGCCATCAGGCCGCTCCCGAAGTCCGGACGCATGACCCGCTCGCCCGGCGCCGTGAACAGGACCCCCTGGATCAGGTCGCGCAAGTGGTCGTCGGCGTCCGTGGTGGCCGTCCGGCCACGACCGTCGACGTGGAACGGGAAGTCGACGTTGACGGTCACGTCACGATCACCCGCGGCTGGGCGCTCATCGGCAGCAGCGGTGTCCCGGTCGGGACACACGTCGACGTCCCGGCCATCTGAGCGACGGGCGAACCACCGGCGAGGACACGAA
>JBHENV010000132.1:0-12526 GCA_046261895.1 Candidatus Limnocylindria bacterium | reverse complement strand
ACGTGCGCGAGGCGCTCGATTCGTTTGACTCGCTCGAGACCGACCTGCCGCTGGACGATCTTGCGACGCTCCTCGAGGTCGCGCAGCGCGCTGCCGATGCGGAGGTCAACGAGATCGTCGTCGAGCCGCCGCTGATCACCTTCGCGGGCGATCGTGGCGACGGTCGCGGCTACGTTCTCGAGCCGGACATCGACGCAATCCGTGCGGAGGTCCAGGGGATCATCGACGAGTAGACCCGGCTCGTCGAGTGCACGGCCGATCGGCTCGTTCGCATCCTCGGCCGAACCCGTCGTAGACCGCCATGCCGCGCCCGGATCAGGACTCGGTGGAGTCCTCGGTCGGCTCGGCAGCCTCGCCGCCGCCCTCGCCCTCGGCCGCCTCGCCCTCCGCACCCTCGGCACCCTCGCCCTCGGCCTCCTCGCCCACCACGGTCTCCGGCTCCTCCTCGACGCGAGGCGGAACGACCGTGGCGACGAGTGTCTCCCCGTCAGTCATGACGGTCACGAGATCCCGGTTCAGGTTGAGGTCGCTGACGTGGATGGCGACGTCGAGGCTCTTGAGCACCGAGACGTCCACGCTGATCTCGTGCGGAATGTCGGTCGGCAGCGCCTTGACGTGGATGGTCGAGATGTTGTGCAGCAGCGTGCCACCGGTTTCCTCGACGGCTGGCGCCTCGCCGGTGAAGACGAGCGGAACGTCGACCTCCATCTCGACCTTGAGGTTGACGAGGTAGTAATCGACGTGGATCGCCTGCCGGCTCAGCGGATGACGTTGGACGCTCCTGATGAACCCGCTGGTGGCGCGGCTTGAGCCGGGAAGGCGGAACTTCACGACCGACGTCTTGCCGGCGGCGCGATAGAGAGTCTCGAAGGTCTTCGCCTCGACCTGGACGTTCGTCGAATCCTCGCCCTTGCCATAGACGACGCCGGGGACGAATCCCTCGCGGCGGAGTCGCTTGTTGGCCTTGCCCTGCGCCTCACGGGCGTCGAGGGTGAGCTCCAGGTCCATCGGTGGTGGTCGTTCCTCTGTGGTGGTCGGACGCCCTGAAGCGGTCTGGGCAGTACCGAGCGAGTCGAAATGCGAGGTCGCATGGTACCGCGCGCGCATGTGCCGGGCAAGCAGCCCGCCGACGAGCACGTGCACCGCACGCGCCGCCGTACCCCCACATTCACGCCACGGCGACGCGTGTGGCCGTACTGGTTGCCTCAGCGCCACGCTGACTGGCGGCGTGTGAACCTGGTGGTGGCAGGGCCAATCTGCGCACCACGTGTCGCCGACGTGTGCATCTGGTGGTTCAGGGCCTCTCTGCCAACCAGGTGTCGCCGGAGTATGAATCTGGGCTCGCGACGCGAATCATCCCCACCCAGGCAGGACGAGCCTCGTTCCTATACTGCGCAAATGGCCGGAACCATCATGATCGTTGAGGACGAGCCCGCCGTCGCGCGTGGCGTCCAGGTTGCGCTCGAGCGCGAGGGCTACGCCGTCAGCGTTCAGTCGACCGGCGAGGACGCCCTCGCCAGCTTCGCTGACGCGGCGCCCGACCTCGTCGTGCTCGACGTTCGGCTGCCGGGCATCGACGGATTCGAGGTCCTGCGACAGCTGCGCCGCGAAACGCGGGCGCCCATCCTGTTCCTGACCGCTCGCTCGGACGAGGTCGACAAGGTGGTCGGCCTGGAGATGGGGGCCGACGACTACCTCGTCAAGCCGTTCAGCGTCCGCGAGCTGGTCAGCCGCATCAAGGCCCTGCTGCGCCGAGCCTACGGTGAGCTCGCCGACACCGAGACCGGGCGAACGCTGCGCCGCAGGAACCTGGTCATCGATCTCGAGCGACGCCGCGTGACACGAGACGGCGAGCGGATCGGGCTGACCACGACCGAGTTCGATCTGCTGCGCCACCTCGCAGCTCGCCCCGGGCGGGTCTACACCCGCGGCCAGCTCCTCGAGCTCGTGCGCGACTATGACGATGCGCTCGAGCAGGACGAGCGGACGATCAATGTCCATATCAGTCACATCCGAGACAAGATCGAGCCCGATCCGGCCCAGCCCCGGTTCATCCGGACGGTGAGGGGTGTCGGGTATGCGTTCGCCGAGGACTGATACGGATCGGGCCGAGCCGACCGGCCGGCTCCATCTTCCCCGTGGCTGGTCCGCGGTCTTTCAACGGCTCAACACGCGGCTCGTGCTCGCGATCGGCTCCGTGGCACTCGTCGGGCTCATCGTGTCGGCGGTCGCCATCAACCAGATCCTGCCGGGGTACTTTGCCGAGCAGACGACGGAGCGCCTGCAGACCGCCGGCCTGGGGACCGGCCTCCTCATGGGCCAGCTCGCCGCGAACGAGATCGCCAATGACCGCCAGGGGGTCGTCGAAGCGCCCGAGCTGCGCGCGAACTACGTCATCCGACCCGCCGTGCGGGTCTTCGCACAGTTCATCCTGCCGGCCACCTACGCCGTCTTCAACGAGGATGGCGAGCGCGTCGCGCTGAGCGCACCGGAGGACATCGCGGAGCTCGAGGGACGTGGCCTGCGGGTGGACCCGGTCGACCCGGTCCGCCTGCCGATCTCGATCGACCTCCCGAGTGGCGGGGCGGCGCGGTACGTGCTCGACGTCTCGCAGCCGTACACGTCGCGCGACGCGACCCTGGGGCAGATTCGGTCCGCCATCCTGGGGGCCGGCCTGCTCGCCCTCGTTGCCTCGGTTGTCTTCGGCGCCGTGGCAGCGCGCCGGGTGACCGCGCCGATCCATCGGCTTCGTGGCGTGGCAGGCCGGGTCGCTCAGGGTCAGCTCGACGAGCGCGCCACCGCGTCCGGCGTGCTGGAGGTGGACGAGCTCTCCGCCCAGTTCAACGTCATGGCCGATCGTCTCTCGGGCACCCTTCGCATGCTCGAGGCGGATCGAGACCGGCTACGGGAGTTCGTTGCCGACGTGAGTCACGAGCTGCGCACCCCGATCGCCGCGCTTCGCATGTACACCGAGCTCCAGAGCCACGGCGAGGTTGACGAGGCAACACGCGCCGAGTTCCTCGAGCGATCCACCGAGCAGATCGGTCGCCTGGAGTGGTTGAGCACGAACCTCCTCGACCTGTCGCGCATCGACGCGGGCATCTTTCCGCTCGACATGCGGACCGGCGACCTCCGGGACCCGATCCAGGCCGCGGTGCAGGCGCTCTCCGAGGTGGCGGTGGCGCGTGGGATCAGCCTCGACAGCAGCGTCCCGGCGGAACCGGTCGAGCTGCGCTTCGATCGAGAGCGCATGGTGCAGCTGCTCACCAACCTGGTCGGGAACGCGCTCAAGTTCACGCAGCGTGGGGATGCCGTGTCGGTCCGGCTGTCGGACGGTGACGAGCCGGCCAGGATCGAGGTCCGCGATACGGGTCCCGGCATTCCGGCGGACGAGCTGCCCCGCGTCTTCGAGCGCTTCTACCGTGGCACGAACACTGGCGATGCGCGGGCATCGGGCAGTGGGCTGGGGCTGGCGATCGTGCGCTCCATCGTGGACATGCACGGCGGGGAGATCGAGGTCTCGAGCATCGTGGGCGAGGGCACGGCATTCACGATCATCCTCTCTGGCCCCCAGACAAAGGTCAACGAAACTTCACGAGACGGCCATCCTGTGCGCAATTCGGACCCCGTAGCGTGATCGTTGCCCGCCCGGCGAGCAGCCCGTAACAGGATGAACCAGAACCGATGAGCACCCACGATTCGAACCGTACGCCCGATGGCGACCGCGATCCGACCGAGCCGGTCGAGATCCAGCGCTACGGCCCCACCCCATCGCGCGATCCGCGGCAGGCGAGCTGGCAGGCGGCACCTGCCTGGACGAGCCGGCAGCAGTACGCGACTGCCGCGCCGCCACCGCGCCGCCGCGGCCTGACGGCGATGCCGATCATTGCCATCGCGGTGGTCGCCGGCATTCTGTCGGGCGCGCTCTCGGCGGCCGCCGTGTCGAGCATGATGCGCGAACCGGCGACGCCGACCGGCCAGGTTGCGGCGACCTCCGACGCCGATAGCGTCAGCGACGTTCGCATCGACGAGTCGAGCGCGGTGATCGAGGCGGTCGACGAGGTGACACCGGCCGTCGTGACCATCCAGCGGGAGGGCAGCGGCCTGCTCGGCGATGCGAGCGGCACGGGCTCCGGCTTCATCTATGACCCGGAGGGCTGGATCGTCACCAATCGCCACGTCGTGCAGGACGCGGACGAGCTGATCGTCGTGCTCAACGATGGTCGCCAGTTCCCCGGGGAGGTCTACGGTCTCGACACCCTGACGGATCTCGCCATCGTCAAGATCGACGCGAGCGACCTGCCCACCACGCCGGTCGGCAGCTCGGCCAACCTCGAGCCGGGCCAAGTGGCGATCGCCATCGGGAATCCGCTGGGCTACGAGAACACGGTCACCACCGGCGTGGTTTCGGGCCTCGGTCGCCAGATCCGGGCCTCGGACGCGACGCAGACGAGCAGCGAGCAGCTCAACAACCTGATCCAGACCGATGCCGCCATCAACCCGGGGAACTCGGGTGGTCCGCTCGTCAACAGCGCGGGCCAGGTGATCGGCGTCAACACGGCTGTCAGCCAGAACGCGCAGGGCCTCGGCTTCGCCATCCCGATCGACGTGGCCAAGCCGATCATGCAGCAGGCGCTCGACGGCGAGGAGCTGGTCCGGCCCTGGATCGGCGTGTACTTCGTGGCGATCAACCCAGGCCTCGCGGCGGCCGAGGACCTGGGGGTCGACTACGGCGCGCTGATCGGCACCGCCGACGGCAGCGGCCAGGCGGTCTTCCCGGGAAGCCCCGCCGAGGAGGCCGGCCTCCAGTCCGGCGACATCATCGTGGCGGTCGACGGCGAGCAGCTCACCGCCGACATTGATCTGCCGACGCTGATCCTGCCGCACGAGCCCGGTGACAAGGTCACCCTGCGGGTCCTCCGCGACAACTCGGCGCGCGAGGTCGAGGTCACCCTGGGAGAGCTGCCCGCCGACACCTGAGCCGGGAGTCGAATCCTGCTATTCGGGGCGGCGCCACAGGAGCGCCGCCTCGACCGTGTGGAAGGCGCCGTCGATCGGCGCCTTCGGCTTGCGGACGCGGACCTCGACCGCATCCACCACCGTTGCATCGGTGGCGGCAAGGGTCGCGCGGGCGATCGCTCCGGCGAGGGCCTCGATCAGGTTGAACGATCGCCCCTCGACGATCGCACGAACCATCTCGAACAGGGCGGCGTAGTCCACCGTGGCGTCCAGGTCGTCACGATCCGCCGCCGCCGCAAGGTCCGCGTGGAGGACGAGGTCCACCCCGAACGGCTGCGGCGCTTCCTTCTCCGACTCCAGCACGCCGTGACGCCCCTCGAAGCCCATGCCGATCAGGCTGAGCCGATCCGGGAAGGTGCTCGGACTCATCGGCGCACCACCGCGTCGGCCACGCGCAGGGTCCGGGCGATGGGTGCGACGTCATGGACGCGCACGATGTCGGCGCCCGCCATCACCGCCAGCGCAGCGGTCGCGGTGCTGCCCTCCAGCCGATCGTGCGGTCCCGCACCGCCGAGCAGGTCGCCAAGGAATCGCTTGCGGCTGCTCCCGACGAGCATCGGCAGCCCATCAAGCGACGCCTTCAGCTCCGCGAGCCGATGCAGGAGCTCGAGGTTATCCTCGGTCGTCTTGCCGAAGCCGATCCCGGGATCGATGATCAGCCGGTCGCGGCTCACGCCGCGAGCCTCCGCGGCGGCCGCCGACGCTCGCAGCCAGGCCACGACGGCATGGAAGACCCCCCGCGCGTAGCTCCCGCCGCCGTCGTGGTTGTGCATGAGCACCAGGTGAGCACCGGACGTCGCTGCCGCATCGGCGGTCCCCGGATCGCGACGCGCGGCCCAGACATCGTTGACGATACTGGCGCCGGCCTCGATCGCCGCCGCGGCCACGGTCCCCTTGCTGGTATCGATGCTGATGTGGACCCGGTCGCCGAGCTCGGTCGCCAGCGCCCGCACCACCGGCACGGCCAGGGCCGCCTCGGTGCCGGCGTCGACCTCCGGGTGGTCTCCGTAGGCATGGCGCGGGCGGGTCGACTCGGCGCCGACATCCAGGATCGTGGCGCCCGCGTGGACCATGGAGCGTCCCTGTGCCAGCGCCGCGCCCACGATCTCGCGAGAATCCCGTTCGCCGGTCACCAAACCGTCGCCCGAGAACGAGTCGGTCGTGAGGTTGATGATCCCCATCAGATGGGTCCGGTGGCCCCAGCGCAGCTCGGGTGCCATCTACGTGTCGTCGGCCATGCCGGTGATCATGCCCCGAACAGCCCCCACCAGGTAGAGCGATCCCGCGACGACGACCGGCTCGCCCGATGCGCGACGCAGCGCCTCGGCCGGGGTGGCGGCGACCTGGGCGGCGGTTGCGCCGATCCTGCGCCAGATGCGTGCAAGGGCCTCGGGCGGGTGGGCACCCGGATCGTCGACTCGGGTGAACACGAACCGGGGATCGACCGGAGCCAACGCGCGCAGGACCGCGCTGACGCGTTTCGTACGCATTGCGCCGAAGACGATGGTCGGTCGCGCCAGCCCGAGGTCGCGCACGGCGGCGGCGAGCGCCGCGGCCCCGGCCGGGTTGTGCGCGCCGTCGAGGAGCACGCGGCCCAGGCCGATGGCAGATCCGTCGAGCAGCTCGAGGCGTCCCGGCCAGCGCACCTCGACCAGGCCGCGACGCAGGCTCGGCTCGTCGACGCGGATGCCATGACGCGCCACCAATGCATCGAGCAGAGCTAGGGTGACGGCCGCGTTCTCGGCCTGGTGGGCGCCGATGAGCCCGATCCGCAGCTCGGGCATCTCACCGGAGGGCGTGGCGGCATCGACCACGATTCCGTCCCAGTCGACGTGGCGCAGCGCAACCCGGTACGGCCGGCGCGGCCCGGCGCGGCTCAGGGGCACGCCGAGTGCGGCGCACCGCTCCGTGATGGGTCGCAGGCCCCGTCCGGAGGCGCCGGTCACCGCCAGGTTGCCGGCCTTGATGATCGCCGCCTTCTCTCCGCCGATGGCGGTGAGCGTGGTTCCCAGGTACGCCTCGTGGTCGCGCTGCACATTGGTGACGGCGGCAACGCCCAGGTCGAGCACGTTGGTCGCGTCGAGGCGTCCGCCCATGCCGACCTCCACGATCGCCAGGTCCACCGCGCGCCGAGCCAGCTCCATGATGGCGGCCGCGGTGAGCGCCTCGAACTCGGTCGGCGGTCCGACGGCCGTCGTGATCCGGTCGATCGCGGGCAGGACGCGCTGCACGGCCGCGGCGAAGTCGACGGCGCCGATGGGCTCTCCATCCAGTGCCAGGCGCTCGCGGTAGCTCACCAGGTGCGGCTTCGGCATGGTGCCGACGTGATGGCCGGCGGCGACGAGGACCGATCGTGCCATGGCGACGACCGATCCTTTCCCGTTCGTTCCACCCACCAGGGCGCCGCGCAGCGCGCGCTCGGGATGCCCGAGCTCGGCCATCAGCCGCTCGACGCGCTCGAGCCCCATGCTGATCCCGAAGCGACCACGCTCGGTGAGCGCGGCGACCGCCTGCCGATACGTGAGGCGTGCGGGATCGGTCAAGCGGTCAGTCCGCGGCATCCTCGTAGAAGACGCAGTCGATGAACTGGCCGGTCAGGCACAGGTCGTTGACGTAGCCCGAGTCGAGATGCACGCCACCGCGCAGCTCGCATCGGCTCACGATGCCCTCCTGCTTCATCAGCGTCCGCATCAGCTGCGGGGCCTGGATCGGGATGCGTCCCTTGTCGCTGTTGGTGAGGTAGAAGTTCGGGCAATGATGTCGGCGCGGCTTCGAGTAGCCGAGGGGGACGCCGCGACGCCCGACGTGGACCTCGAGCGGCTCCGGAGTGCCCGCGAATCGCTTCTCGGCGATCACGCAGCGGCCCGGTGCGCACTCCTTGTCGTTGTGGCAGCACGCCCGGGCCGGGCCGACGCCCTCGACCGCCCAGAGCTCCCAGCACGGGCGGCGCAGGATGAAGGCCGGGCAACGATAGCGGATGGTGAGATCGCAGTTCTCCACCTCCCAGCACATCGTGCGCCGATCGGTCTCGCGGCGATCCGGCGCGAACGGGTCATGGACGTCGCGGCGCTCACCACCGGCTCGACGTTCGGTCTTGATGATCATCGGTGCTCCGGCAGCCCTCCTCGCGGGCGAGTGTAGCGGCTGCTCCGGATCGCGTGGCGGCGAGCGATCACGGGCCTCGGATCGGCGGGAAGGCCGGGTCAGTGTGGAGCGATGAACTGGCTGAGCCGCTCCTCCATGACATCCTGCGGCATGTAACCGACGAGGCGGGCGGCCTCGCGGCCACCCTGGAAGACGATCAGGGTCGGTATGCTGAAGATGCTGTAGCGCATCGCCAGCTGCTGGTTCTCGTCGGTGTTCACCTTCGCGACCGCAATCCTCTCGCCGTGCTTGTCGCCGAAGCTCTCGACGACGGGCGAGACGAGCCGGCACGGGCCGCACCAGGGCGCCCAGAAGTCGACGAGAACGGGCTTGTCTGCGTTGAGAACCTCCGATTCAAAGGTCGCTTCATCGACCGAGATCGGGGCAGTGGTTGCCATGGCTGAACGAATCTGCCTCCCAAGCGTGGAAACGGAATGAGCCTCATCCTAGCACCGGCGCATCCGTGCAGCCGCTGGTGGGCCTAGGGCGCCGTCGGAGTCGGAGCCGGTGGCAGGATGGGCACCGGCGTCGGCACCGGCGTCGGCACCGGCGTCGGCACCGGCACCGGCGTCGGCACCGGCGTCGGCACCGGCGTCGGCACCGGCGTCGGCACCGGCGTCGGTGAAGGCGATGGGCTCGGCGATGGCGTTGGACCGCTGCTCACCACGAGATTCACCTGGCTTCCGGTGGCGACGGTATTGCCGGATGGGGGATCGCTGCGGATCACGGACCCATCCGGCACGTCCTGGTCGGGCTCGGTACTGATCTCGCCCACGACCAGATCGAATTCCCTCAGCGTCGCCTCGGCCTGCGGCTGCGTCTGGCCCCGCAGGCTCGGCACCTGGACCTCCTCCTCGCCGCTCGACACGAAGACATCGATGGTGCCACCCTCGGCGACCTGCTCTCCGCTCGCCGGCTCGCAGCGGATAACGCTTCCCTCGTCGATCTCCTCCGAGTTCTCCTGGCCCACCTCCGGGACGACGCCGAGCTCGCCGAGCTGTGCCCGCAGCGTCGGAAGCGCAACGCCCTCGCACTCGGGCACCGTCACGAGCTGCGCGGATGGACTGGGCGACGCCTCGGTTCCGCCGCGGAACAGCTGGACCGCCAGGAAGCCGATGGAGCCGAGCAGGATGATTCCGAGGACTGCCAGCAGCCAGATCCACCATGGTTGCCCATCGTCCCGCGGGCGCTCGTATGGCTCGGCCCGACGTGGTGGCGGCGCGACCGGAGCGCGGTCGGCCGGCCGGGTCACGCGCGGCGGGACGTACACCGTCGGCTCCCCGCCCGGCGGGGTTGTGGCGAGAGCGACGCCGCCCGCTCCGGCGGCGAGCGGGCGCGCTGTGTCGGGGTCGCGTCGCCACACACGCAACGCCTCGGCGAATGCTCCGGCATCGGGGAATCGCTCAGACGGTTCACGCGAAAGGGCACGCATCAGGATCGCCTCGAGTCCTGGCGGCAGGGGATGGCCGATCGACGACGGCGTCGGGGCATCCTCGCTGAGCCGCTTGAGCGCCACGGCAGCAGCGGAGTCCGCCTCGAAGGGGCGACGGCCGATGAGCATCTCGAACAGGACGATGGCGAGCGCATAGACGTCCGATGCGCCGGTGACCTCGTCCCCGCGCGCCTGCTCGGGGCTGAAGTAATGAACCGATCCGAGCGTGGTGCCGGTCACGGTCATCGAGGCCTCGGCCACCGCGCGCGCGATGCCGAAGTCGGTGACCTTCACGTCGCCGGCGTCGGTGATCAGGATGTTGCCCGGCTTCACGTCACGGTGCACGATCCCCTTGCGGTGGGCCACCTCCAGCGCCCCGGCCACGCCGATCGCGACCCGCACCGCGTCGTCGACCGAGAGCGCCCCACGGTCCTGCAGGACGGCGGACAGGTCGCGTCCCTCGATGAGCTCCATGACGATGTACTGCTCGCCATCGGCCCCGTCGGTGCCGTAGTCGTAGACGCTGACGATGTTGGGATGCGAGAGGCCGCCGGCAGAGCGCGCCTCCTGCTTGAAGCGGGCCGAGAAGCCGGCATCGGCGCTAAACTGGGGCCGAAGCAGCTTAACGGCGACCTCGCGGTCCAGCTGCTCGTCGACGGCGCGCCAGATCGTGGCCATACCGCCTTCGCCGAGCGGAGCGATGAGGCGGTATCGGCCGCTGATCAGCCTGCCGATCATCTCCACGTGGGGGTCAGTCTCGCAGGTCGAGGCCGCGGATGTAGGAGCGGAACTCCTCCGCGTCGGCCGACTCGAGACCCACCGCGACATTCGCCATCAGCCAGCCGAGCCGGGTGCCCGCGTCGTGGCGGGTGCCCTCGAACTGGTAGCCGAAAACCGGCTGCTCCTGGATCAGCGAGCGGATGGCATCGGTCAGCTGGATCTCGCCTCCCGCGCCGCGGTTGGTCTGCTCGAGGACATCGAAGATCTTCGGTGTCAGGACGTAGCGACCCAGCACCGCGAGGTCCGAGGGAGCGTCGTCGACCGATGGCTTCTCGACCAGGTTGCGGATCTCCACCAGGCGGCCCTCCTCGCGGACCGGCTCCAGGATGCCGTAGCGGCTCACATTCTCGCGAGGGACGCGCTGCACGGCGACGACCGATCCCCGATGGGCAAGATGCGCGTTGATCAGCTGCTTGGTGACCGGCTCTCCGCTCGGGTTGAGCATCACGTCGTCCGAGAGGAGGACCGCGAACGCCTCGTCGCCGACGAGATCCTTGGCCATCAGCACGGCGTGTCCAAGCCCGAGCTGCTCGCGCTGGTGGACGAATGCCACCGTGCCGAACTCGCTGATGCGCCGAATGGTGCGCAGCATCTCGATGTCGCCGCGCTCCTCGAGCCACCGCTCCAGCGAGGCGTTGGAGTCGAAGTGGTCCTCGATCGCGCTCCGGCCGGTGGCGATGACGATGATGATCTGGTCGATCCCGGAGGCGGCGGCCTCCTCGACGGCGTACTGGATGATCGGCCTGTCGACGAGTGGCATCATCTCCTTCGGGATCGCCTTGGTGGCCGGGAGGAAGCGGGTGCCGAAGCCCGCTGCGGGCAGGACGGCCTTTCGGACGCGCACGATGATCTCGGGTGCTCCTTGCTGCGGGTTCAGCGTGGCCGGCGCGGCAGCGTCCTCGCTCGGACGCGCGCGGCGGCGGATCGGTGTCTCGTTGGGGACGCCAGTATAGCAACCGGCGTTGCACGCACCCCATGGCGGACCCGGACGCTACAATCGCGCGGCCGATGATCAAGTCGCTCGCCAGAACATTCCGGGGCCCAAGCCGCGATCCACGGATGGCCTACATCAGCCGGCCGATGCCCCGTGACCTGCGCGACGAGGATGTCGTCCAGGCGCTGGAGTTGGCCCTGGGGGCCCACCCCAATCCGGCATACCTGGTCGAGACGCTGCCGCCCGCGCTGAAGCGGGTGACCGGGCGCGACCTCCAGGTGATGGACCGATCCGTGCGCGACGTCACCGGCGCCTTCACCAGGGTGCAGGTGATGATCCGAGACGGCGATGTTGGGCGCTGGCCCGGCTACGACGCGATGTCGTATCCGCTGCTCTCCCCATCATCGAAGGCCGAGGAGACCCGCGCCGCCATCGCAGCCGCGGACGGATCCGGTGACGCGCCGGAACGGCCATCGGGACCAAAGCTCGGCTGGGAGCCCCCGCTGCCGGCGCGCCGCTGATGGGCCGTCAGAACGTTCCGCGCGACCAGTGGCTGGAGCTCGGCCACGAATGTCCGCGCTGCGGCGAGCAGATCTCCGAGGCCGACGTTCATGCCTGGCGCCCGATGCCGGAGGATCCCAAGCTCCTGCTCCTCTACTGCCGCAACTGCGGCGACCGCGTGGAGATCAACCACATCTGACCGGTCCTGGTGGCCCGCCGGTCGCTCGTGCCGCTTCGCCGGGAAGCTCACGGCGCCTCTCCAGGTGCGGATAACTCCGGCATCGGCTCGAGCTTGGGCAGGCGTGGGGAGTGTTTCATGGGCTCCTTCGGAAAATCTGGTGCCCCCAAGGGGATTCGAACCCCTGATCTCCACCTTGAAAGGGTGGCGTCCTAGGCCTCTAGACGATGGGGGCGCCGATGCCGCCAGAGCGCCAATCGTACAGCGGCCCAGCATCATGGCGTGCTGCGCCACCTCAGCCGAGGACGAAGAGCAGGAGCAGGATTAGGAGCAGGGCGACCGCCACCGCCGCCACGAGCGCCATGAGGCCGCCGCCGATGGCGATCAGCACCGACTGCCCGTGGCTGCGCTGGCGGGCCGCTCGACTCCCCCAGATCCAGCCCTGGCTGTAGAGGAAGAGGCCGATGAGCGTTCCGAGGACTCCGGCGCCGAGCAGCGCGAGCACCGACAGATCGGAGTCACGTCCCAGCAGGGCAAG
>JBHENV010000131.1:0-4417 GCA_046261895.1 Candidatus Limnocylindria bacterium | reverse complement strand
CCAGCACGGTCTCGGCGGTGGCACCCAGCGACGGGACGTCCATGGGGGTCTCCTCGTTGGTGGCCGCCTTGGCCTCGAGCTCCATGAAGTCCGCCTCGGACTGGATGGACTCGTCGCACAGGTGCTTCATGACCATCACGGCGGCCGGCTCGCCGGCCGCTGCGCCTGCCACCGGCAGCGCGGTCAATCCGAGCAGCATGCCCGTACTGACCAGGGTTACAAGAATTCTACGCATGATGTCTCCTCAATGGTGTGCTGATGCCCGGGCCAGACGAAGGCAGGGCTGGTGCCAGCTGGCCAGATTGGTGACGATCGTCACTGACGGCGCGGCGCTCGAGGTACTGCCGCATGAGCACATCGACATGCGTCGGGTGGAGGAGTGGATCGGCCCTGAGCGCCGCTTCGACCCGCTCCGGGCCGGCCAGGAGGCCGCGCATCTGATCGTATGGAGAAACACAGCTCGTGTCGTACAGCGCATCCATGATTCGAATGGCAACTTCCATGGTCGGGCTGCGTTCGCCACGAAGGAAACGGGTGATCGTGCTGCGGTCGAGGTTGCAGCGGAGCGCAAGCTGCGCGTGGGAGAGGCCGCGTTGGCGCATGCGCAACTGCGTCCACGTCCGCAGGTCGTCGATCCGTGTGCTCATACCCCGTTCTACGATCTCGGCGCGCGCCTGTATCGGCGAGCAAGCCCTGCCCGGCTCAGATGCCAATGGGGGCATCGCCGTAGACTGAACGGCCATGTTCGACTCCATCCATCTCGTCGGTGAAGGGCGCGCGGGGACCGTGCTGGCTGCTCGACTCCGCGAGCGCGGCCAGCGCGTGACCGTTGGAAGCCATCCGGCGGAGGCAACGGAGCTCGTGATCCTCGCAGTTCCGGACCGGGTGATCGGAGAGGTCGCCCGTGGGATCCAGCCGGGAGCCTGGATCTGCCATGTCAGTGGCGCGACGCTGTTGGCCGAACTCGACCCGCACAGACGACGGTTCAGCCTTCATCCCCTCCAGACGCTGACGACCAGGCGCGGAGCGGAGCAACTGGACGGTGCCTGGGGCGCCATCAGCGGTGAGACCGATGACGCGCTCGGTCACGCCCGATGGCTGGCCGAAACACTGGGCCTGCGCCCATTCGAGGTCGCCGATGCGGACCGAACGCTGTATCACGCGGCCGCCGTCATCGGCGGTAACTTTCTCGTCACGCTGCACCAGGTCGCGACGCGGTTGCTGGCACAGGCCGGTGCCCCGCCGGATGCGATCGTGCCCCTCATGACCCGTACCATCGAGAACGGCTTCGACCTGACCGGACCGATCGCGCGCGGTGACTGGTCGACGGTGGAGGCGCACATCGAAACGCTCCAGGACCGCGCGCCCGACCTGGTGCCGTTCTACCGAGCGCTGGCGGGGGCGACGCGCCGGTGAAGCTGATGCGCACGGTTGCCGAGCTGCGCGGAGCGTTGGGCGAGTCTGCCCGACGCGTCGGCCTGGTGCCGACCATGGGCGCCTTCCACGAGGGTCATCTGGCGCTCATGCGGGCGGCGCGCGAATCCTCTGATGTCGTGGTCGTCAGCCTGTTCGTCAATCCGTCGCAGTTCGACGCCGCCCAGGACCTGGCACGCTACCCACGCGACGAAGCCGCCGATGCGCTGGCAGCAGAGCAGGTCGGCGTCGATCTGCTGTTCGCTCCATCGGCGGACGAGCTCTACCCCGATGGCTTTGACACCTGGGTCGAGCCGGGCGAGCTTGCGACCGCGCTCGAGGGCGCGTCACGCCCCGGGCATTTTCGTGCGGTGGCGACGGTGTGCACCAAGCTCTTTGCGATCGTGCAGCCGGACAGCGGGTTCTTCGGCCGGAAGGATGCCCAGCAGGTCGCGGTGATCAAGCGCATCGTGATCGATCTGAATCTACCGCTCGAGATCGTCGCAGTGCCGACCGTCCGCGATGCCGACGGGCTGGCGCTCTCGTCGCGCAACGCCCTGCTGTCGCCATCCGAGCGGGCGATCGCCCTCTCACTGCCACGCGCGATCGAAGTCGGCCTGGCGGCGCATCAATCCGGTGCGGATCCGGTGGCAGCTGCCCGATCCGTCATGGAGACCGAACGCGGCTTGACCGTCGACTACGTCGCGCTCGCCGACTTCGACGGTCCCACGCTCTGCGCTGCCATCCGAGTAGGAACGACGAGGCTGATCGACAACGTCCAACTGGCGCGTTGACAAGGCAACGTGCGGAGAGGACGCTTCGCGCATGACCGATCCGCGCGAGCCGATGGCATTGCCCGAGGTGGGCGCCATGAAGCGCGCCGGCACCAGGATCGTGATGGTGACCGCATATGACCACCCATCGGCGAGGCTGGCATCGGAGGCGGGCATCGACCTGCTGCTCGTCGGCGATTCGGCCGGCAACAACGTGCTCGGCTACGAGACGACCGTGCCGGTCAGCATGGATGAGGCGGTCATGCTGACCGGCGCCGTGGCCCGCGCGAAGCCACGCGCCCTCATCATCGGCGACATGCCGTTCGGCTCGTTCCAGGCCTCGGACGAGGAGGCAGTGGCGAACGCCGTGCGCCTCGTCAAGGCGGGCGCCGATGCGGTCAAACTCGAGGGTGCCGGGCCGATGAGCTCCCGCGTGCGTGCCATCGTCGGCGCCGGGATCCCGGTCATGGGCCACCTTGGCCTGACCCCACAGTCCGCCACCATGCTCGGCGGGATGAAGGCCCAGGGGCGGACGGCGGCGAATGCGCAACGCCTGCTGGACGATGCACTCGAGCTGCAGGGAGCCGGCTGCTTCTCCCTCGTGCTCGAGGCGGTTCCGGCGCGCGTCGCGACGCACATCACGCGGGCATTGACGATTCCCACGATCGGCATCGGCGCGGGGGGCGGCTGCGACGGACAGGTCCTGGTCTGGCACGACCTGCTCGGGATCAACCAGGGCGCGGCGCCTCGCTTCGTCAAGCGCTACGCCGACCTGGCCGGCGAGACCCGGCGAGGCCTCGAGACCTTTGCCGCGGAGGTCCGCTCCGGCGCCTACCCCGCCGATGAGCACGCCTACAAGATCAGTGAGGACGAGCTGCGCGCATTCGAGGCGGGGCTCGCGGATTAGGGCTGGTCGGCCGCGGCCGCGATCCCGCCACGTGACGTGGCCGTGAGGATGCAGCGCTCGATCGCCTCGGAGAGCACCTCGACGGCCGCGATGCCGAGGCCCATGAACTCGCCGGGCATCATCGGGGCGCCGCTGCCGGTCGACAGGGCGAAGACCGTGTCCCCGTCGTACATGGTGTGCACCGGCACGATGGAGCGCGCGAATGCGTCGTGCCCGAGCTGCGCCAGCCGGCGACACTGCTCCGGCGCGAGGTCTGCATCGGTGGCAATCACGG
Source organism: Candidatus Limnocylindria bacterium (assembly GCA_046261895.1). Lineage (GTDB taxonomy): Bacteria > Chloroflexota > Limnocylindria > QHBO01 > QHBO01 > JACDBZ01. The sequence continues at coordinate 1,050 of JBHENV010000131.1, read as the reverse complement.
CCAGGGTCGTCTGCTCGAAGTGGCCGGGCGTCGCGCTCGGCAGCGCATTCGGCTGTGGTCCGGCGAGCACGCGACCGTCACGGCCGACCACGCTTCCGAGCGCATTGCAGACGGCCAGGGCCGCCAGCACGCGGCCGCCGTCAAGGCGCCGGCCTGTGGTGCCGACCCCGCCCATCCGGATCTCGCCCGGTCCGGCCAGCTTGGCCACCGTGGCGCCGGTTCCCGCCCCGATGCTTCCCTCGATCGGCCCGTCGCCGCGTTGCGCGGCATCGCACGCCGTGGCGCCATCGGCCGCGGTGGGACGAACGTCGGCGCGGCCGATGCCCAGGTCGTACAGGATCGCGGCCGGCACGATCGGTACGGGTCCATCGGCGGTCGGGAAACCGATCCCCCGCGCCGCAAGCCACGTCATGACGCCATCGGCGGCAGCCAGGCCAAAGGCAGAGCCGCCGGCAAGGCAGACAGCGTGAATCCGCTCGACAAGGGAGCCGGGCCGCAGGAGATCCGTCTCCCGCGTTCCCGGCGCCGCTCCACGGACGTCGACACCGGCGACCGCACCGTCCTCGGCGAGCACGACCGTGCAGCCGGTCACGGCGGACTCATTCGTCGCGTGACCGACCCGTATCCCGGCGACGTCGCGCAGGGTGAGCGACTCCATCGGCCGATCCTAGCGTGCGACGCTCAGCGCCACAGCTCGCCCCACGCTCAGACGGTCAGGCCAGCGGCCAGGATGGGCAACAGGTCGCCCGCTCGACCGCGGAGGACGGCATGCGCACGATCGTCGAGCGGGGTCGGCTCGGCATTGACGATGACCAGTCGGGCGGCACCATGGAGCGCGCGCTCGGGGAGGCGGGCCACGGGATAGACGGTCAGGCTGGTCCCGATGGCCAGGAACAGGTCGCAAGCGGCGGCCGCCGACTCCGCTCGCGCGAGGTCTTGGGCGTTCAGGTTCTGGCCGAAGCTGACGGTCGCGGATTTCAGCACCCCGCCGCAGACCAGGCACGGCGGATCGGCCTCTCCCGCCCGCACACGGTCGAGGGCCGCCCTCAT
>JBHENV010000130.1:0-28723 GCA_046261895.1 Candidatus Limnocylindria bacterium | reverse complement strand
GCCCGGGAAGGCGACATCGCGAGCGTGAAGTTCGCCGGCACCATCGATGGCGAGGCGTTCGAGGGCGGCAGCGCCGATCGGATGCCGCTCGTCATCGGAGAGGACCGGATGATCCCCGGGTGGGAGGCGAACCTGGTCGGGATGAGAATCGGTGACCAGAAGGGCTTCGACATCACCTTCCCTGATGACTACCGGGTCGAAGAGCTTCAGGGTAAGCCGGCGCACTTCGGAATCGAGCTGCTCGACCTGCGAGAGAAGCTCCTGCCCGAGCTGACCGATGACTTCGCCAAGAGCGTCGGCTCGGTCGAAACGGTGGATGAGCTGCGCGCCGAGATCCGCGAGGCGATGGAGAAGCGCGCGGAGGCTGAGGCACGTCACAGCTTCGGCGACCGCATCATCGACTTTGCGAGCACGAACGCAACGGTCGAGCTGCCGGAGGTGATGATCGCCAACGAGATCGAAATCATGCGCGACGAGTTGCGAACGCGGCTTGCCCAGCAGCGCATCGGGATGGAGCAGTTCCTGACGCTCTCCAAGCAAACGCCGGAGGAGCTGGCGATCGAGCTCCGGGAGCCGGCCTCGCGTCGGGTGAAGACGCTCCTCGTGCTCTCCGCCATCGCCGAGAAGGAGGGGATCGACGCGGGCGAAGCGGAGATCGAGGGCGAGATCGCGGAGCAGCTGGCGCGCTACGACGACGATGCGAAGCTGCGCGAGTACCTCACCTCGCGCCGCGGCCGCAGCTACCTGCGCATGACCATTCGCAACCGTACACTGGTCGATACGCTCATCCAGCGCGCCCTCGGGACCGATGGGTCCCCGGCGGCGGAACCATCCACCGAGCAGCCCGAGGAGTCCGCATAACCGATGCTCGTCCCCATGGTCATCGAGTCGAGCGCACGCGGCGAGCGCGCCTTCGACATCTACAGCCGCCTGCTGAAGGACCGGATCATCTTCCTCGGCGACGCGGTCGAGGACAACGTCGCGAACCTGATCATCGCCCAGCTCCTCTTCCTCGAGTCTGAGGACCCGGAGAAGGACATCCAGCTCTACATCAACTCGCCCGGTGGGGTGGTGACGAGCGGCCTCGCCATCTACGACACGATGCAGTACCTGCGCGCGCCGGTCAGCACGATCTGCATCGGCCAGGCGGCCTCGATGGGCGCGGTGCTGCTTGCGGCAGGAGCGACCGGCAAGCGATATGCCCTCCCGAACAGCCGGATCATGATCCACCAGGGCTCGTCGGGCTTCCGCGGCAACACGCCGGACGTCGAGATCCAGATGCGCGAGAACCTGCACCTGGTCACCCGGCTCCTCGAGATCCTGGCCGAGCACACGGACCAGACGGTGGACAAGATCAAGGCCGATTCGGAGCGTGACTACTTCATGAGCCCGGAGGAGGCCAAGGAGTACGGGCTGATCGACGAGGTCTTCCACGGCGTGAACGACTCGCTGATCAGCATGACCCAGGCGGCCGGCGGCGAGGTACCGACCGCCGACGAGGCGGCGGCCGCGGACAAGGTCAGGAAGTAGGCGACTGGGTCGGTCGCAAGTGGTGTTCGGTTGCGTCCTCTCCACCACCAACCAATCACCGGCGGCTTGGATCGAAGCCATGTCCCCAGTTGCCGGCTTTCGAGGCCATCGTCCTTCCAATCCGGCGGTGATTGGCAGGTGGCAACCACGTCGGCGCAGGCGGTGGCGAAGCCTCACCCAAGTTGATCGCGATTGGTACGTGGCAAACCCCGCGCGGCTGAAGCACGTTCAGCCCTGAGAAGGCGGCGCTTCAGCCGATGGTCGCCGCCCCAGCCGGACCAGCCGTCGGATGCCCGCACCACGCGGTGACAGGGCACGGCCGGAAACAGGGGGCACCTCGACATCGCACCGCCGACCGCTCGAGCAGCCCCCGGCGAGCCGATGAGGCCTGCCACCTCCCCGTACGTCACGGTCTGGCCGGCAGGCACCGCTCGGACGGCCCCGTAGACGCGCGCATCGAACTCCGGGAGGCCACGGAGGTCGACCCGCGGCACCGGCCCGCCGGCGAGCGCATCGGTCAGCCAGTCCAGGTCCAGCTCCGCCGGCGCGGGGTCGCTCCGCGGGAAGCGGGTAGACAGCGCGGCCAGGAACCCGGCGAGGGATGCTGCGCGGCTGATGGCGGCGATCCCGAGATGTGTCTCGGCCACCAGCATCGGTCCAAGGGGCGTCTCGGTGCGCGCGAATCGCAGCAGGGCCATCCAAGCATCCTACGACCAATGGGGGATGAGGGGCCGGCACGGGCCCGTGCTACCATCGGCGTCCGATGACGACGAAGTCGAAAGTCCCGTACCGCTGCTCGTTCTGCGGCAAGAGCCAGGAACAGGTCCGCAAGCTCATTGCCGGGCAGGGAGTGTACATCTGTGACGAGTGCATCAACCTCTGCCAGGAGATCATCGAGGAGGAGATGCTCGAGGCGCCGCACGCCGGCGGCAAGGCGAAGGCGGCTCCGCTCCCCAGCCCGCGACGGATCAAGGACCAGCTAGACAGCTACGTGATCAGCCAGGACCAGGCCAAGAAGGTCCTCTCGGTCGCCGTCTATAACCACTACAAGCGGGTGAACGCCGGACACACCGTCGACGACGTCGAGCTCGGCAAGTCGAACGTGCTCCTGGTCGGCCCGACCGGCTCCGGCAAGACGTTGCTGGCGCAGACGCTGGCCAAGGTGCTGGACGTCCCCTTCTGCATCGCCGATGCGACCAGCCTGACCGAGGCGGGCTACGTCGGCGAGGACGTGGAGAACATCCTGCTGCGCCTGATCCAGGCGGCCGACTTCGACGTGCAGCGGGCGCAGCGCGGCATCATCTACATCGACGAGATCGACAAGATCGCGCGCAAGACCGATAACCCCTCGATCACGCGCGACGTCTCCGGCGAGGGCGTGCAACAGGCGCTCCTGAAGATCCTGGAGGGAACGGTCGCCAACGTGCCTCCACAGGGCGGCCGCAAGCACCCGCACCAGGACTTCATCCAGATCGACACCACCAACATCCTGTTCATCTGCGGTGGCGCCTTCGAGGGGCTCGAGAAGATCGTCGAGGAGCGGGTCGGGAAGCGGGGGATCGGGTTCGGCTCGCAGACGCAGCAGTCGAAGGAGCAGCGCAGGCAGGCGCTGGTCGACAAGCTCATGCCCGAGGATCTGCTCAAGTACGGCCTCATCCCCGAGTTCGTCGGCCGGCTGGCGATCGTGGTCAGCCTCGCGGCGCTGGCCCAGGAGGACCTCGTCAAGGTGCTGACGGAGCCGAAGAACGCGGTCACCCGTCAGTTCACCAAGTTCCTCAGCCTGGACAAGGTCGAGCTCGTCTTCACGCCCGAGGCGCTCGAGGCCACGGCTCGCCTGGCGCTCGACCGCAAGACCGGCGCGCGTGCGCTGCGGACGATCGTGGAGGAGGCGCTCCTCGAGGTGATGTACGACATCCCCGAGCGTACCGACGTCCGGAAGGTCGTGATCACCGGAGACACGATCAACCATGGCAAGCCCCCGATGCTGGTCACCGAGAGCGAGGACGCCGAGCCACGCCGCCGTCGCTCGCGGCCGACCCCCGCGGACGAGCGCGAGGAAGAATCGGCCTAGGGCGCGTCCGGGTCTGACGCGCGCTTGCCCTCCAGTGGGTGTGGTATCTCGATGCCCGCCTGGGCGAACGAGGCCTCGATCCGCTTGCGAAGCTCGACCATCACCGCCTCGTCATCGGCCGCCCGGATCCGCGCAAGCGCCGTCACGGTGATCGATCCGTCGTCGAGCGTCTCGACCTGGACTACCTGCGGCGGGTCGAGCAGACGAGTGCCCCACGCAGCCTCGACCCGAAGGCTCGCGCCGACGCTGTCGACGAGCTCCCTTGCACGGTCGAGATCCGTGTTGGACGCGACGGTGACGTCGACATGCACGCGCGTCCAGACTCGCGTGAGGTTCGAGGTGACGATGATCTGGCCGTTCGGAACCGTATGCGTCGTCCCGTCGAGATCGCGCAGCGTCGTGCGGCGCAGGCTGAAGTCCTCGACGAGACCCTCCACGTCGGCGACGCGGATGATGTCGCCCTGGCTGTACTGATTCTCCAGCACGATGAAGATGCCGGCCAGGCCGTCCCGCACGATCGTCTGCGCGCCGAGCCCCACCGCGATGCCAAGGACCCCGAGCCCGGCAACCGCCGGACCAATGTCGATGCCGAACAGCCTGAGCCCCATCAGCACCGCGACGGTCACGATCAGAGCGCCAGCGATTCGGACCACCAGGCGGCCGATCGTCTGGATGCGACGCTCCAGCTCGGCCGGTGGCAGTACGCCGTCCACCAACTCCTCGGTGCGCCCCTCCAGCAGCCGGCGCACGCTGACGCTAACGGTCGCTCGCACGACCATGAACGCCAGCAGTCCGGTCCCGGCGATCAGCGCGAGCTGCAGTGCGATTGACACCGACGCGGGCAGGTTCGGCAGCTCGAGCATGGCCGGCATGGTATCAACCGGGCCGGCGGTACCGTGGACGGCGGTACCGTGGACGGCGGCGGCAGTACTTCCGGGTGCTGCGAGGCCGGGCCGTCTCGGCGCTAGGATGTTGAGCGTCGCAGAACCTGGCGCACGCAGACCGACCGCATCGCAAGGGAGCAGAAGGGGATGACCTCGAACCAACGTCGACCGGGCTTCCGCCTGCCGTGGGCCTCGGAGACAGACGAGCCGACCAGGACAGCCGATGCCACGGACGCGAAGGACAACGCTCCGATCGGGGCGCCCGACGAAGCGGCCTCGGACCGCGGCTCCGGCGAGCCGGGCGCCGAGGGGATCTCGTCGATGCATCGGTCGCCGAATGATGCCTCGCCCGGTCTCGGCGAGGACGAGCAGGCCCGGGCACCCGCGACACAGCCCTTGGGGGCGACCACCGACTCCCTAATGCCCGCGGAGCCGCCCGCTGGATTCATGCGCGACCTGGTGGAAGCCATGCGTCGGGTGGCTGAGGAGACCCGCCAGGCGAGCCTGTCGGATCTGCGCGCCAAGGCCGAGGAGCAGGTGCGCACGCTCGAGGCCGACGCGGAGCGCCGTCGTGAGGACCTGCGGGCCCGGGCGGAGACCGATGTCGCCGGGGCTGGGGACTGGGCCGCAGCCGAGAGAGAGCGGATCAAGCAGGAGGCCGATGGGCGCGTCGCTGCCCGTCGCGCCCACCTCGACCAGCAGCTTGCTGAAGAGACCGCGCGCGCGGAGGCCGCGGCCAAGATGCTCCGCGACCGGGTCGCTGAGTTCGAGCAGGAACTCGACGCCTATCACGCCCAGCTCAGCGATATTGCCGATCCGGCCGCCTTTGCCGCCGCCGCCAAGCGCATGCCGATGCCTCCGCGCCTCGCCGGGGTTGCCGCGGAGAGGTCCGCACCACCGGTCGAACCACCACCGCCGGACGAGCCGTCAATGGCGGCGAATCAATCCGTGGCTGCGCTTCAGATCCATCCGGCCGAGGAGGAGGTCCTTGCTTCCCGCCTGGCCGAACTCGATGCCGCGCTGGATGATCCACCGAATGCCGGACCACTCGGGACGGGGTCGGCGGTCGGTGGCGTCGCTGCGGGCTCGTCCGCCGAGCCCACCTCGACCGAGATTCTCATCAAGGGACTGGGAAGCTTCGGCGCAATCACCGGCTTCCGGCAGACACTCGCCTCGGCGGAGGGCATCGAGGGCGTGAGCCTCAGCCTGGGGCCGACCGGCGAGTTCCTCTTCCGGGCGATTCACCCGATCGGCTTCGATGTGGGTGCCGCCATCGTCAAGCTGGAGGGCGACGCGGCCACCATCGAGCAGCAGGCCGACGGCGGACTTCGGGTCACGCTCGACCGCGCGCGCTGACCCGGTTCGCGGCGAGTGCTAGACTCGTCGGCACGGCACCGACCGTGAGGAGTAGCCCTCAACCGGACGCACCAGAGAGCGGAGCCACTGGCTGGAAGCGCCGCCGCGCAACGAGAGGGTGAAGGTCGCACGCGAGCCGGACGGGTCCGCCCGATAGCGCGGAACACGAGGCGACCGCCGTGCGGCCGCGAACGAAGGTGGTACCACGACCCGTTCGTCCTTCGACGAGCGGGTTTCCTGTTGCCGAAAGGGGACGCACAGAGATGACGACGCCGAGACGCGACTTGCCGCCGCGCTACGACGCGGCGGCGGTCGAGCCCGCCGTCTATGCCCGCTGGGAGGCGGCCGATGCGTTCCGGCCGCCTGAGGAGGCACCGGGCGGGGCGGAGCGCTTCGTCATCATCCAGCCTCCGCCGAACGTGACCGGCGCACTCCACATCGGTCATGCGCTGACCTTCATCGTCGAGGACGTCATGACGCGCTATCACCGCATGATTGGTGATGACACTCTCTGGCTGCCCGGCGTCGATCACGCCAGCATCGGGGCGCAGTTCGTTCTCGACAGGATCGTCGCCGGCGAGGGGGAGAGCCGCGTATCTCTGGGGCGTGAGCGCTACCTCGAGCGGATGCGGCGGTTCATGGACGAGACGCGCCCGGTGATCCGCGATCAGCTGCGACGTTTCGGCTGCAGCCTCGACTGGAGCCGCGAGCGGTTCACCATGGACGGCGGGTCCGCGCTCGCCGTCAGGGTCGCCTTCAAGAAGCTGTGGGACGCCGACCTCGTGTATCGCGGGGAGGCGCTGGTGAACTGGTGCCCGCGCTGCCTGACGACGATCAGCGACCTGGAGAACATCCATCGCGACGAGACGGGGACGATCTGGACGATCCGATATCACCTCGAGCGCGCCGACGGCAAGCCGGATCCCGAGGCGTGGATCAGCGTTGCCACCACGAGACCTGAGACGCTGCTTGGCGACACGGCGGTCGCGGTGCATCCGGACGATGGCCGGTATCGCGAGCTCGTCGGGCGCCACGCCGTCCTGCCGTTCCTCGGAAGGCGACTGCCGATCGTGGCCGACGAGCGCGTCGAGCGCGCCTTCGGCACCGGGGCGGTCAAGATCACCCCGGCTCATGACCCTGACGACTACGAGCTCGCGAAGCGCCATGGGCTTCCGTCGATCAACGTGCTCGACGAGGCGGCGCGCATCAACGACGCCGGCGGCGATTTCTTCGGCCGCGACCGGTACGAGGCGCGGGAGGCGATTCTCGACCGGCTTCGTGATATGGGCGACCTCGAGGCGGAGCATCCGCACCAGATGGTGGTCGGCCACTGCGAGCGCTGCGGGACGGTGGTGGAGCCGCGCTTGAGCGTCCAATGGTTCGTGCGCGTCAAGCCGCTCGCGGTTCGGGCGCTCGCATCGGTCCGTGAAGGACGGACGAAGATCCTTCCGGCGCACTACGAGAAGGTGTACGCGCACTGGATGGAGAACATTCACGACTGGGCCGTGGGCCGACAGCTGTGGTGGGGGCATCGCATCCCCGCGTGGTTCTGCCCGGATGGTCACGTCACCGTGACCGATGCCGCCGATGGCCCCGACGCCTGCGCCGATTGCGCCGGTCCTGCCGCCCACCTGACCCAGGAGACCGATATCTTCGACACCTGGTTCAGCTCTGGTCTGTGGCCGTTCAGCACGCTCGGCTGGCCCGACGACACGCCCGACATGGCACGCTTCTACCCGACCTCGGTGATGGAGACGGGATACGACATCCTCTTCTTCTGGGTGGCGCGGATGATGATGCTCGGCCTGATCTGCACCGATGCCGAGCCGTTTCACACGGTCTACCTGCACGGGATGATCCGCGCCGAGGGCGGCGTGAAGATGAGCAAGACGAAGGGCAACAGCATCGATCCGCTCGGCCTGGTCGACGAGATCGGCGCCGATGCGCTGCGGTTCGCCCTCGTCAGCGGCTCGTCCCCAGGGAGTGACATGCGCTTGACGGCCGCCAAGCTCGACGGTGGCCGCAACTTCACCAACAAGCTGTGGAATGCAGCTCGGTTCGTGCTGGCGAACCGACCCGAGGAGGGCACCGGGCCGGCGGCGAGCGACGCGCAGCCGTCCCTGGCGGTTCGCTGGATTCGTTCTCGCCTGGCCGATGCAACGGAGCGGGCGACCCGTCAGCTCGACGCGCTCGACCTCGGAGGGTATGCGGCCACCGTGTACGAGCTGGCGTGGAGCGACTACTGCGATTGGTTTCTCGAGATGGCCAAGGTGGACCTCCGGCGCGAGGGCGTCAGCGACCAGGAGCGCGGGGTGACCTGGTCGGCCGCCGCCGAGGCTCTCGCCACAATGCTGCGCCTGCTCCACCCGCTCATGCCGTTCGTGACGGAGGAGGTTTGGCAAGCCGTGGGTGAGGCCGATCCGAAGTCAACCGGCCGCGAGCCACTGCTGATCAGCTCGGCGTGGCCCACCACGACCGACCGCGACCCGGAGGCGGAGACCGCGTTCGACGATCTTTCCACGCTGGTCCGAGGGGTGCGCAACCTTCGCACCGAGGCGGCCACGCCGGCGGGCAGCTGGGTCCCGCTTGTCGTCCAGAGCGCCGACGCCGCTTCGACTGATGCGCTCGAATCGAGCGCGGCCTATCTCGAAATGCTGGCTCGGGTCCGGCCGATCGAGGTGCGGGCGGCCGGCGACGAACGGCCCGCCCTGGTGGCGGCCAGCCCGCTCGGGGCCGCGTGGCTTGGCGTGGATGCGGGCGCCGCCCAGACCGTTGGTGAGCGCCGCAGGGCGCAGCTGGGAGAGCTCGAGCGGAACATCGAGCGGGTCCGCGCTCTCCTCGAGAACCCCTCGTTCGTCGCAAAGGCACCCGGGTTCGTGGTGGCGCGCGAGCGCCAGCGCCTGCTGGACCTCGAAGGGGAGCGCCGGCAGCTGGGCGACTGAGCTGATTGGGCCATGGCGGTCGGGGCGGGGGTGACTGGTAGAATCGGCGGCGCTGCCAGCCAGAAAGGGGCCAGCCACCCGATGTCCTTCCTCAAGCGCAAGAAGCAGGCGCCCGCGCCACCACCACCGCCCTCCCCCGCGCACGAGGAGGTGACCGCGCAGGAGTACTTGCTGCGCCTCGCCTACGTCGCGCGGAGCAGCGATGGCCTGCGGCTGCGGGCCGATCCGACGGTGGCCATGGCGATCCCGGGCATCCTGGAGCCGTTCAGCCAGACGCCGGTCGAGTCGATCGAGCCGCTGCCGTTGGAGTACTCCGGCGCATCGCCGGCCATCGAGCGATTCAATGAGATGCAGCAGTGGGTCCTCGCTCGGCGCGAGGTGAGCCCGATCGGTCGGCACGGGCTCTATGTCCTCGAGCTGACCGACGCGCTGGACATGACCGTCGACACCTTCTACTGCGGCCTGCTGCACGGAGATCCGGACACGAGCGGCTACCCAGAGTACAACGCCATCGTCGGCGGCCTCGCCTCGCACTGGGACGAGCTGTCCGGCGAGCTCATCGTGCGCGCCGTGATCGGCTGGGGCGGCAAGGGACAGCGCGGGGACACGGAGCGCATCGGCCAGAAGCTTCTCAGCTCCCTCTACCAGCAGGTGGTCGCCTCCGGATACAGCCTCGGCCAGGCTGAGCAGGCTCGGCTGCCCTCGATGGGCGGAGGGTCCGGCCTGACGTGCGCGCATTGCGGGTACGAGGCCGGCAGCGCGACCGCCTTCTACTGCCCGAAGTGCGGGATGCGCATGGTCCGGGGCAGCTAGCCCGGATTCGGTACTTTCGGGCCGAGTCTCGCGTGCCCGAGTCCCATTGCCGCTGCCCTTGCCGCCGCGGAGACTGGTGCAGTCCGTGATGGACCCCCACGAACCCCACCGCGTAAGGAAGGGCAATGGAGCGACCAACCGTCCTGCTCGCCGTCGAAGGCGAAGCCGACCCCTATCTCGAGGCGCTGGAGCGCGCCGGATTCGCCCCGACCCGGGCGACGGACGCCACCGTGCCGGCCGGGTCGTTCGACCTGGCGGTCATCGATTGCGATCTCGGGGGCGAAGTTGCGGCAGCCGTCCACACATCCCTCGAGGACCGTGGCAACATCCACGTGCTCCTCATCCTGGGAGCCGGCATGGAGGTCCCACCCGGCCTCGGTGCCAAGGCGGACGAGCTCGCGCTCAAGCCGTTGCCGCCCGACGCGCTCGTGTATCGGCTGCAGGCGCTGCTCATCCGCAGCGGCCGCCACCTTCCGACTGAGTCCGGGGCCTGGGCGTCCGAGGGAGGCCTGTCGACCGCGCCGATCGCCGGCGAGGGACATGCCGTCAGCATCTTCGCGCCGAAGGGCGGCGTTGGAAAGACGACGATCGCCGTGAACGTGGCGGTTGCCCTGCGCCAGCAGACGCGCTCCGAGGTCCTCCTGCTCGACGCCGACGTCGGCGTCGGCAACGTCACGTCCGTGCTCGACGTCCCGTATCGGCTCGGCCTGGCGGACCTCGCCGACAGCCCGCCCGCGGACTGGACCGATACGGCTTTCGACCAGTGTGTCAGCACGCATGCCTCCAGCGGCGTCCGGGTGCTCACGTGGGGAAGCGACCCGGCCCAGTCAGAGCGCGTCACCGTCGATCTGCTGCTCGCCGCCCTGCGATGGGCGCGCAACCACCATTCGTACGTGATCATCGACAACCATCCCGGATACGACGACCGCACCATGGCCATGCTCGCCGTGGCCAACGAGATCTTCCTCGTGGTCACCCCCGAGGTCGGTGCCCTTCGCAACAGCTCTCAGTTCCTGGACCTGGCGCGTGGCCTCGGCCTCGGCAACGTTATCCGGGTCATCGTCAATCGTGCGAACCACGGGATCCGGGTGGAGGACATGGCATCGTCGCTCGGTCTGCCCGTCGCGGCCACGATCGTCAGCAACGGACCAAAGGCGGTCATCGCCTCGAACGAGGGCCACCCGCTGGTGACCAAGTTCCCGAAGGAGAAGATTTCCGACGACCTGCATAGCGTCGCACGGCTCATCTCCGCGCCGGACACCGCCACGGCTCCCGTAGGGACCGCGTCGATGCGACGTCGATGGGCTCGCTTCGGCACCCGAGCCTCGCAGGCCTGACCGCTCCGAACTTCATCGCCTCGGCAGGCCGCCGAGCGAGCGAGCTCGCCCATCCGGCGACCGCTTCGGCGCCGTCGTACGCATTGCGCGGACCACCGGCCTTTGCCATGATGCGCGCGCTGTGCCGACGTATGACTACCAATGCCGCGCCTGTGGCACCGTGACGGAGGTGATCCACTCGATGCTCGTTGACGGGCCATCCGTCTGCGAACTGTGCGGTGGCAAATTACGACGAGTGCTCTACCCCACGGGGATCATCTTCAAGGGCTCTGGCTTCTATCGGAACGATTCGCGCGCCGGCAGCTCCGGTTCCGAAGGCGCAGCCAGTGCGGGCGGCGCGACCGACAGGGACGGTGGATCAGACAAGAGCGCTGGATCCGACAACAACGGGGAATCCTCCACGAGCGGCGGATCGGACACGGGCAAGAAGTCTGGCTCGACGACGCCGCAGGGCGGCTCGTCCGACGCAACGAGAGCCTCGACCGACGGGAGCTCCGGCTAGGCCGACTGGGCCTGCCGCGTTCCGCAGCGGCGGCAGAAGCGCGCGTTGGCGGAGAGCGATAGCCCGCATTGTCCGCAACTCTGCACGCCGACCTGGCTGCCGGCCTGCGACACCTCGCGAGCCGATGCCTCCCAGAAGGATCCGCGTAATGCCGCCTGGCGCGCAAGGTCGGCCTGCGTGACCGCCGCACCTCGGGACCGATACGGCTGTGGCCCAGACCGGTCCGCAGCCACCGGCCCCTCACCGGGATCGCCGAGTCCGAGCCGGTCGAGCTGGGCCCGGCGCGCTGCCAGCTCCGGGCTCTGCGTGACGGCCGCTGCTCGATCGTCCGCGGACGGCGGCGCGGCAGTCGGACGGGCGGGGAAGTGCAGGATGGTGTCGGCGATCGGTGCCAGGGGCGGTCGGCGTTCCGCCTCCGGCTCCGGCTCGACTTCAGCCTCGACCTCGGCCGCCACCGGCTCTGGCTCGACTTCAGCCTCGACCTCGGCCGCCTCCGGCTCCGGCTCGACTTCAGCCTCGACCTCGGCCGCCACCGGCTCCGGCTCGACCTCAGCCTCGACCTCGGCCGCCACCGGCTCCGGCTCGACCTCCACGTCGACGACTACGGGCTCGAGGTCACGCTCCCACTCAGCCGCCACCGGCTCACGTTCGACTTCGACCTCGGCCGCCACCGGCTCTGGCTCGATCAGCTCATACGGGGCGTCCTCGTCCCAGGCAACGACCCTGAGACCCGGCTGGGCCGGCTCCGGCTCGGCCGTCGCGATGATGGGCTCGGGCTCGAGCTCGACCGCAACTCGCTCGGGCTCCGGCTCAAGCTCCCACTCGGCCGCAATCGGCTCCGGCTCCCACTCAGCCGCAACCGGCTCGGGCTTAGGCTCGACCTCGGCGCTGACCGGCTCGGGCTCAGGCTCGACCTCGGCGCTGACCGGCTCCGGCTCCCGCTCCACCGTGATCGGCTCCGGCTCCAGCTCCACCGTGATCGGCTCCGGCTCCAGCTCCACCGTGATCGGCTCGGGCTCGGGCTCCCACTGGGTCGCAACGGGCTCGCGCTCAGGCTCGACCTCGGCGCTGACTGGCTCGGGAACGAGCTCTGGCTCAGGCTCGACGGGGAATGCCTCGATCTCTGGCCAGGCCTCAAGCACGTGGTCGTCGGACGCGGTGGCGATGTCCGTCTGCAGGTCGGAGGTGGGCCATGCCTCCATGCCGAGTGGCTCGAGCTCGCCCTGGGCGAGAACCGGCTCGAGGTCCGACGCTCTCGGAGCCGCAACGGCGGAGGCGGCGAGCCGCTCGATCAGGTCGTCGGTGCCCGCCACCGGCGCACATGTCCGGCACCTGCCGGCGTCATTGTTCCAGCAGTTGAGGCACGTGTATTGGCGGCAGTCGATGCAGAAGTTGAAGGACTCGTGGAACGCCTCCAGCTGATGGGAGGCGAGGGCGTCCTCCTCGGAGCGCCTCGCGTCGCCCATCGCGTCGGAGAGGTCGTCCTGGCTGGTTAGGTAGTTTCGCAGTCCGCCGATGAATCCCCGCGTTTTTCGCAGCGGGTTGAGCCGCGTTGGCGCCTTGAATTCGTAGCGCGTTCCGCAGCGTTCGCAGAATGACTCGGTGAGCGTCTCAGTCAACGTTGATGCGTTCTCTCCGGCTCGGCGGCGATCAGGGTCCCAAAAGTATAGGCCCGAGGTCGGCGGCAGCCGTATCCGTGCAATCGTACCGAGCGACCGGCCGTTCGTACTCCGCGTGCTAGGATCGGCCGCCATGGGCATCCTCTCGCGCGTCGAGTCATTCCTCGAGCGCTTCCTCGAGGCTCCGGCCGGACGGCTGGGTGCGTCGATCCAGCCGGTGAGCCTCGCCAAGCGCATCGAGCGCGCGATGGATACGAACAAGACGTACCGCGACTCCGGCGTCATCGTCCCGAACCAGTACGACCTGCACCTCCATCCGTCAGACTTCGCTGCCTTCGCGTCCTATCGCAACTCGCTCGAGGACGATCTCGCGCACGGCATCCTCGCCAGGGCACGCCACGAGCGCTACACCCTCGTCGCGCGTCCGCGCGTGGAGATCATCTCGGACACGGGGACGCGACGCGGAGAGATTCGAGTGGCCGCCAACGTGATGGACGAACGCGGCGAGCGCGTCCCTGAGGCGATGCCGATGCCGATCAACTCCGACACGATGGTCTTCAGCCGTCCCGACGCCAAAGAAGCGCCCGATTCCGCGCGGCGCGCGTACCTGCTGGTGAGCACGCGAGGCAGCCGCCCGGTGCAGTTCGACCTGGGCGGCCCGCTGATCGGCGTCGGCCGAGCCAGCGACAACGACGTGATCGTCGACGATCCGATGGTCAGCCGCCACCACTGTCAGCTCAAGCTCCAGCACGGCGCCTATAGCTTCGCCGATCTGGGCAGCCGGAACGGGTCCACCGTGAACGGACAGCCGGTCAACCAGATCGCGCTCGGTCCGGGCGATGTGATTCGAGTCGGCGACACCGAAATCGAGTTCCAGGTCCGGGAATGACTGGCGATGTCCTGCGGGTCCTTCTCCTGCTCCTCCAGCTTGGCTTCGTCGCGCTGCTCTACCTGGTGCTGATGCGATTCGCGGGGTCGCTACTGCGCGACCTGCGAAGCGCGGAGGAAGCGCAGATCAGCTCGCGTTCGGGGATCGGGCGCCTCTCCGTCCTCGAGTCCCCGGCCGACGAGCCGCCGAACGGGACCACGATCGCTCTCGGACCGATCAACTCGATCGGCCGCAACGTGAACAACACCATCTTCGTCGAGGACGACTTCGTCAGCGCCAACCACGCGATGCTCACCTTCCGTGGCCGCAGCTGGTTCGTCGAGGACCAGGGAAGCACGAACGGCACGTACGTCAACGGGCACCGGATCGATCGGGCCGTCGCGCTGAGCTTCGGCGACGAGCTGACGATCGGCCGCGTGCGGATGCGACTCGACCGGTGATCCGCGCCCGATGACGATCGCATGGCGCGGGGCGGAGTTCCGCCTTCTCCTTCCGATCCTTCTGCTGGTGCCCATGGGGTTCTTCGTCACCAATGTCGCCCTGGCCGGCGTCCTGGAGCCGGGCGACCTGACGCTCGCGGTCGGATACGTCGCCCTGTTCGCCGGCGCGCATCTCCTGCTGGTCGCATTCGGTCACCGCGGCGATCAGCTGATCCTGCCCGCCGTGGGAGCCATGGGCGGCGTGGGGATGATCATGCTCAACCGGCTGCCCCAGGACCTGGCGGGGACCAGCGCATTTGGGCTCGAGCTGGGCATGGCGGCGACCCAGCTGCTCTGGTTCGGCGTCGGCATCGTCGCCATGCTGGCGATCGCGGTCGGCCTTCGGGACGACGGGATCCTCCGGCACTACAAGTACACGTGGGCGGCGATCGGCATCGCACTGCTCGGAGCCACGCTGCTGCTCGGCTACGAGGTCAACGGCGCTCGCCTCTGGATCGACCTCGGCCCGGTCAGCGTGCAGCCCGGCGAATTCCTGAAGATCGTGCTCGTCATCTTCATCGCGGGCTACCTGGCCGAAACCCGGACGCTGCTGACCAGCGCGCGGCTCCGTATCGGCTTCCTGAGCGTTCCGCCGCTCCCGTACTTCCTGCCGATGCTCATCCTGTTCGCCGTCGTGATGCTGATCGTAGTGCGCCTGAACGACCTCGGCGCCGCGCTCCTCTTCTTCGGCATCTTCCTGACCATGCTGTTCGTCGCGACGGGAAGACGGAGCTACGTCCTGATCGGCCTGGTGCTCTTCGTCGCCGGATTCGTGGTGGCGTTCCAGCTGTTCGGCCACGTTCAGGCGCGCGTGAACGTCTGGATCGACCCGTTCGCGGACCCGCTTGGCGCCGGATTCCAGCCGGTGCGGGCGCTCTATGCCCTCGGCCGGGGTGGCATCTTCGGCGAGGGCCTCGGACAGGGGCTCGTCACCCTCGGTGGCAACCTGACGATTCCGTTCGTGCACACCGACTTCATCTTCACCGCCATCGCGGAAGAGCTCGGCCTGCTCGGCGCCTTCGCGCTCCTCGGCTTTGCGATGGTGCTCGTCTTCCGCGGCCTGCGGATCGCGTCGCTGGCGCGCGATGACTTCGGGGCGCTGATGGTGGTCGGCCTGACCGCCAGCCTGGGACTTCAGACGCTGATCATCATCGGCGGCAATACGAAGCTGATCCCGCTCACCGGGATCACGCTGCCGTTCGTCAGCTACGGCGGCTCGAGCGTGCTGGCCAGCTTCATCATGATCGGCCTCCTCCTGGCAGTCAGCCACCGGAGCGGGACGGCCGATCGGGCGTCCGGCTCTTGATCGCAACCAATGTAAGGCGGCTGGGCGTCTACCTCATGCTGGCGTTCGCGATCGTCTCCGGCAGCATCGCCTGGTGGCAGGTGGTCGAGGCGCGGAGCCTCTCGACGCGCACCGACAACCCCGAAGTGATCGCCGCTCGACGCAGCCTGCTGCGCGGCACGATCTTCGACGCCGATGGCGGGGTGCTCGCCACGTCCGAGGTGGTCGACGGGCTGAGCCGCCGGACGTACACCGATCCGGCCTTCACCCATGTCATCGGCTTCTCGAGCCTCCGCTACGGCAGCACCGGCCTGGAGCGGAGCTTCGAGGACATCCTCGTCGGGCAGACCGATCCGAACCCGATCCGTGACCTCGTCAGCGACGTGCTGGCCCGGCAGCCGGAGCCGCGCGATCTGACGCTCACCATCGACCGCCGGCTCCAGGACTTCGCGGCCGACCAGCTCGGGTCGGATGCCGGGGCCGTGGTCGCGCTCGATCCCGGGACCGGGGCGGTGCTTGCCATGGTCTCGACGCCGACCTTCGATGCGAACCCGATCGGTGGGAATCCGGAGGGCGGCACGGCCGAGATGGACGCCCTGCGCAACGATGCCGCCGAGCCGCTTCTGGCCCGCGCGCGGCAGGGTCGCTACGTGCCGGGCTCGATCATGAAGGTCTTCACCGCCGCGGCGGCGCTGGACGCCGGCGTCATCACGCCGGAGACGACCTTCTCCGATCAGCCGCAGCAGGAGCTCGAGGGCTTCGTCGTCGACGGCTTCACGATTCGCGAGCACGACCTGGGCGGGATCCAGCCCGGCCTGTGGCCGCTCTCCGAGGCGCTGCAGGTCTCGAGCAACATCTTTTTCGCGCACGTCGGGCTCGAGCTGGGCGCCGATCGGTTCCTGGAGTACGCGCGCCGCTTCGGGTTCTGCGCGCCGATCAGCGTTGGGCAGGATGATCGAGCGCTGTCAGTCGCGCCGAGCCTGATGACAGCACCGGTCGAGGACGATTGCGGGCCTTTCGCTGATGACGTCGAGCTCGGCAGCGCCTCGTTCGGGCAGGGCCGGACGACCGTGACTCCGGTGCAGATGGCCCTCGTCGCGGCGGCTATCGCCGGGGAGGGCGTCATGCCGCAACCGTACGTGGTGCGCGATGTCCGGCCGCACGCGGATGGCGACGCACCGAGCGACGAGGTGCTCGACACGCTGGGATCGAGCGGTGGCACGCGGGTGGTCAGCGCCGAGTCGGCCGCGGCCACGCGGGCGGCCATGGTCGACGCGGTCAACGGCGAGCTCGGACGCCTGTATGCCGGCCAGGGCGACATCACGCTCTACGGCATCAGCGACGCGCGGTCCGCCGGCAAGACCGGGACGGCGCAGCTCGGCGGCGAGCAAGCACCCCATTCCTGGTTCATCGGCTTCGCCCCAGCCCAGGACGCAGCGGCTCCGCAGATCGCCATCGCGGTGCTCGTCGAGAGCGGTGGATCCGGCTCCGGGCGAGCCGCGGGGATCGCCGGCGAGGTGATGGCCGAGTGGCTTCGCCTGTCAGGAGGCGAGTGAACCGGTTCGCGGTGTCGTGGAGTATTGTGTTTCACAGAACGGGCCCCGAGCTGCGGCGCCCCTGGCCCGGAAAGGGGAGACCTGCAGACCGTGAAAAGCGTCCAAGGGACGGCCGAGCGCGTGGTGGCCAGCGTCGAGCGCGTGATCATCGGCAAGCATGTCGAGGTGCGCCTCGCGCTCGTGGCGCTGCTCTGCCAGGGCCACATCCTGATCGAGGATGTCCCGGGGGTCGGCAAGACGATGCTGGCCAAGGCGCTCAGCCAGAGCATCGGCTGCAGCTTCCGGCGCATCCAGTTCACCCCCGATCTGCTGCCCTCCGATGTGACCGGGCTCTCCATCTTCAACCAGAAGACGACCGAGTTCGAGTTCCGGCCCGGGCCGATCATGGCGCAGGTCGTCCTCGCCGATGAGATCAATCGCGCCACCCCGAAGACGCAGAGCGCGCTGCTCGAGTGCATGGAGGAGCGACAGGCGACGATCGACGGCATCACCTATCCGATGCCGTCGCCCTTCCTGGTGATCGCCACCCAGAACCCGATCGAGTACGAGGGGACATTCGCGCTGCCGGAGGCCCAGCTCGATCGATTCATGCTTCGCCTGCGGCTGGGATATCCGAAGGCGATGGAGGAGCTCGTCATCCTCGACGAGCAGAAACGGCGCCATCCGCTCGAGTCCGTCGAGCAGGTGCTCGGCCTCGACGAGCTGCGCGTGATGCAGGCCGCCATCAAGGAGGTCTACGTCGACCAGGCGGTGGCCGAGTACATCGTGCGGCTGGTGCACGCCACCCGCGAGCATCCCGATGTCTACCTGGGGGCGTCGCCCCGCGGCTCGCTGAATCTCTACCGCGCCACCCAGGCCCACGCGGCGCTCAATGGCCGGGACTACGTGATCCCCGACGATGTGAAGCAGCTGGCGGTGGCCATCCTGGCGCATCGGCTCATCGTCAAGAGCCAGGCGTCGCTGCGCGAAGTGGACCCGGAGCAGATCGTGCGAGAGATCCTGGCCTCGGTACCGGTGGCCGATGCCGCCGCGGCTGGGGAGACCGGACGCACCCGGGTCTCCTGATCGCGCCATGGGGCTCTTCAGCCGCCACCTTCGCCTCCTCTTCATCGGCACCGCGCTGGTCGTCGCCGCCTTCAGTACCGGGATCGCGTTCCTCTTCTTCCTGACCTACCTGATGGCCGCCATCGGCATCGGCTCGTGGCTGTATGCGCGCCGGGGTCTGCGGGACGTGCGCGCCGACTACCGCGTCCTCAACCCGCGCACGCACGTGGGCGAGGTGCTTCAGGCGATCTACCGCGTCGAGAACCGCGACCGCTGGGGGAAGCCGTGGGTCGAGTCGTGGAACGAGTCGACACTGCCGGCCAGCCTTCCCGGGCGGGTCCTCGGCGTCCCGGCCCGCAGCACCCGGCAGTGGCTGGCCAAGGTGACCCTCACCCGGCGCGGGAGCTATCGGCTCGGCCCGTTGCGCATCCGCACGGGCGACCCGTTTGGCCTCTTCAGCAGCGAGATGCTGGTCGGCGCCGCGACGAGCGTCGTCGTCTTCCCGGAGGTCGTTCAGCTCCCGCACTGGCGCCTGCCGCCTTCGCCGATCGACGGCACCACGCCGATGCGCCGCCGCTACGAGGCGGCCACGCCACTGGTCAGCGGCGTGCGTCCCTACGTTCACGGCGACGCGATCAACCGCATCCATTGGCTCTCCAGCGCGCGCCACGGCGAGCTGCATGTCAAGGAGTTCGACCTCGAGCAGGCTGCCGACCTCTGGATCGTCCTCGACCTCGAGCGCGGTGTGCACGCCGGGATCGGCACCGACGCATCGGTCGAGACCGCCGTCACGATTGCCGCCTCGATCGCCCTCCGGACCCTGTCCGACAACCGCGCGGTGGCGATGACGGCCTCCGCGCGACGAACGCAGGTTCACCAGCCGGACCGGGGCCCGCGCGTCGAGCAGAAGCTGCTTCACCTGCTCGCCAACGTGCAGGCCGATGGCTCGGAGCCGCTCGCCGAGGTGATCACGGCGACCCTGCCCCAGATGCGGCGTGGCATGACGCTCTGCCTGATCACCGGGTCCACCGACCGGGCGTGGGTGCGCGGCCTGGCCGCCCTCCGCCGCCGCGGGGTGGCCGCGCTCGTCATCCTGCTCGACCGATCGTCGTACATCGGCGTCGAGCCCGACATCCACGCTCGCGCCGAGCTGGCCGCCGTGCGCCACGCCCTCGCGGAGTACGACATCGAGCATCGGCTCGTCCAGCGCGGCGATTCGATCGCCGAGGCGATCGGTGGACGGGTGCGTTCGCGTGCCTGACCTCCGCGAGCGTCTCCTCTATCCGCGCGCCGGCTGGCTCAGCCTGGGTCTGCTGGTGGTCATGGCGCTGGCGCTCTCCTGGGCGGTGCAGGGGGCGAACTGGCTGGATCAGCTCGACTTCCTGCCACCGGTGGGGCTCTGGGCGGTCGTCGCCGGCGCGCTCCTCGGCGTCCTGCCGCTGAGCGTGGTGGTCACGCTTCCCGTCGGCGCGCTGATCGGCGCGGGGGTCGTGCTCTGGGCCATCGGCGGCGAATACCACGCCGCGCTGGGCCAGGTGTCCCGCGTCGAGGCGCTGCGCGACGACGTGGTGGCCTGGACGATCACGGTGCTCGAGACCGGGTACCCGTCGCAGCTCTCTCCGTACGCGATCGGCCTTGGGATGCTGCTCTGGTCGACCGCCTTCATGGCCGCGTACGCCGTGTATCGCCATCACCGCGTCATCGACGCCATCGCGCTGCTCGGGATCGCCATGATCGTAAACCTGTCGGCGACGCTGACCGACCTCTTCGGACACCTCATCCTGTTCGTGCTCGCGTCGCTGCTGCTCTGGCTACGGGCGGCCCTCGTCGACCGCCAGGACGGCTGGCAGCGGCGACGCGTGAACGAGAACCTCGAGGTTCCCGCCGCCATCATGCGGTCCGGGATCATCTTCGCCGCAGCCAGCGTGGTCCTCGCCTGGGTCCTGACCAGCGTGGCGGTGGCCGCGCCGCTGACCAGCGCATGGCGGAGCTTCGACGGTGTCTGGACCGGCGTGCGTGACCAGTTCGAGGGCGTCTTCGGCACCCTGACCAACCCGCAGTCGCGGATCACCGGGTCCACGTTTGGCGCCAGCTTCACGGTCTTCGGAGAGTGGGTCAGCAATGACGCCGAGGCCCTCACCCTGGCGGCGCCCCGCCCGCACTACCTGCGCACTGCCACCTACGACGTCTACACCGGCCGCGGCTGGGAGCGAAGCGAAGGGACGAAGCGGCAGGTGGCGCCGGGTGACGCGCTGTTCAGCGGTCCCACGCCCGAGCGTCCCATCGACGCCTACGAGATCGAGACGATCACGATCAGCATGCAGCAGACCCTCGGCCGGAACCTGTTCACCGCCGGATCGCCGCTCGAGATCTATGCGCCGGTCGTCATCCACGAGTCGGGGGGGCAGCCCGTGCTCGGTGGGGTCGAGGCGGCAAACCCGATCGGTCCCGGTGAGGGCTACCAGCTCTCGGTGGCGCTCACCGACGCGGACGAGGCGCAGCTCGGAGCGGCCGGAACGGAGTACCCACAGGTGGTTCGCAACCTCTACCTGGACGACTCGACCGTGACCGATCGTGTCCGCGGGCTCGCGCAGGAGGTGACCGCCGACGCCACGAACCCGTACGAGCAGGCCAAGGCGCTGGCCGCGTTTCTCCAACGTGATCCCAGCTTCGCATACGACACCGACGTCCCGGTCCCGGAGAGCGGTGAGGACCTCGTCGACTTCTTCCTGTTCGATCCGGAGAGTGATCGGAGTGGGTACTGCCAGTACTACGCCAGCGCGATGGTGATGATGGCGCGTTCGCTCGAACTGCCGGCACGGGTTGCGGTGGGGTTCGCGCCCGGGGAGCGGGTCGAGGAGGACACCTACCTCGTTCGCGAGGCAAACGCCCACGCCTGGGCGGAGATCTACTTCCCCGGCTACGGCTGGCAGATCTTCGAGGCGACGAAGTCGATCGAGCCGCGCTTCACGCGCTCTGGCGGTGACCCGAGCACGGTCGCCCCTCCGCGGGTCGGGGTCGATCCGCTCCTGGACTTCGAGCTGGACCCGGAGCTGCGGCGCAACATCAGTGCGCTGCCATCGGTGGAGTTCATCGACGGCGGGATCGATGCGGCGCGGCCGGAGGCCGCCGGTGAGGCGGGGTCCGCCCGCGCCGGGAACGCCCTCCTGATCGCGGTGCTGGTGGCCGGCGCGGGCGTCTTCATCTGGCTGCGGATGCGACACCTCCAGCGCCGCTGGCGGTTCCTGCCGGCCGGCGACCGTGCCTGGCAGCGGCTGACCATGGCCGCCGACCGCGCCGGGGTGGGGCCCCGTTCGTCGGAGACGATCTACGAGTACTCCGGCTGGCTGGAGGAGCAGCTGCCGGCGCACGTGGTGCCGATCCGAACGGTGGCGGATGGCAAGGTCTGGCAGACATACTCCGGCCGCCGCATGACGCAGACAGCGGCGGGCCGGCTCGAGGAAGCCTGGGCTCGCCTGCGCCTTCCGCTGGTCTGGCTGGCGATCCGGCGCTGGATCCGAGGGATCGGTCGCCGCCGGGACTGAGTCACATGGCCAGCGGGCGGCCCTCGATCTCGTCGACGTGGGTCGGCGTCGTGCCGAGCAGGTGCAGCGTGTCGTTCCAGCGGTCGAGGCGCCACGCTCCGTCGATCGTGGAGCAGACGCTCAGCGACGCGTTGTCGACGTCGAGGCTCCATGAGCCCGTGGCGGTGGCGCCGAGCAGCGCACGCGCCAGGATGCGGAGCGTTCCCCCGTGGCTGACGATGCAGACCGGCCATCCAGCGGCATCCGGATCGAGTTCGGCGAGCAGGCCGGTCACCCGCTCGACGGCCGCCTCGATCGGCTCACCGCCCGGTGGTTGCCCGATGCCGAGATGGCGGCGCCAGGCCTCGTAGCGGTCGGCATCGGTGCTGGCCAGCTCGTCGTGCGTGCGGCCCTCCCACTCGCCCTGCCCGATCTCGATCAGGCGGGCGTCAGGCTCGACCTCCACGCCGGCCCGGACGCCGATCCGCTCGGCCGTCTGTCGGGCTCGAGCCAGCGACGAGCTGATGATGCGTGCGGGCCGCAGGCGCTCGTCCTGGGCGAGGCGCGCCCCGAGGAGGTCGGCCTCCATCCGGCCGTCGCCGGCCAGCGGTGGATCGAGATGCCCCTGGAAGCGGCCCTCGCGGTTCCAGTCGGTGATTCCGTGGCGAACGAGGAGCAGGTGTCGTCGCTCGGTCACCGCACGCCGGCCGTCATCGCCTCGTCGGCCGCCCTCGCCGCCGCGGCTGCGCGGGCGCCGTCGGCGGGGTGTCCGAACTTCGGGAGCGTGTCGCCCATGAGCTCGAGTGCCTCGGCCATCTCGTCGATGCCGACGTCGCCCATGTGACCGAACCTGAGGATCCTCCCCGTCCACTTGCCCTGGCCGCCGGCGATCACGAGGCCCCTCGCGCGCATGGCGGCGTTGAACGGAGCCCAGTCCAGCCCCTCGGGCAGCCAGGCGGCGGTGACCGTTGGCGACCGATGCGACTCCGGGGCTACAGGTCGCAGACCGAGCGACCGAATGCCCGCGACGACGCCGGTGGCGATCCGCGCATGCCGCTTCCAGGTTCGCTCGCGCCCCTCCTCCCTCAGGCGCCGGACGCCGACCCGCAACCCGTACAGGACCGCGATCGCCGGGGTCCACGGCGTCTGGCCCTTGCCGGCCCACTTACGCGCCTCGACGAAGTCCCAGTAGTAGCGTGGCATTCGCGCCACTTCCCCGGCAGCACGCGCCCGTTCGCCGACGGCCGCGATCGCGATCCCGGGCGACGCCATCCATGCCTTCTGGCTGGCGCTCACCGCGAGATCGACGCCCCACGCGTCCATCTCGAACGGCATGGCACCCAGGCCGCTGATGCCGTCGACGAGCAGAAGCGGCTCCCCGGGCGCACCGCGCACGACAGCCGCGATCTCGCGGAGCGGGTTGGCGACGCCGGTCGATGTCTCGTTGTGGGTGACGAGCACGGCGCGATACGGCTTGTTCGAGGAGAGGTGATCCCGCAGGGCCCCCGGGTCGGCCGCGCTGCCCCACTCGACCTCGAGGCGCTCGACCGCCGCGCCGAAGGCGGTCGCGATCTCCGCGAAGCGGTCGCCGAAGGAGCCGATCGTGACGGCGAGGACCCGATCCCCGGGCGACAGGGTGTTGACGACCGCCGCCTCCAGCGCGCCGGAACCGGAGCCCGTGAGGAGCAGGATCTCGCCGCTCGTCCCGATCAGCTCAGCCAGCCCGGTCGAGGTCTCGCGCAGCAGCTCGGCGAACTCGGTGCCGCGGTGATCAATCATCTGCTGCGCCTGCGCGTCGCGCACGGCGTCGGGGATCGGCGTCGGACCGGGAGTCCGCAGATTCTGTTCCATCCGGAGCATCATAATCGGCCGATGCCTCGACGCCGCTCCGCCCCCCACGCGACCGAGCAGCTCTTCGGTGAAGCGGTCCTGGCCGATGCGCCGCTCGCCGCGCGGATGCGTCCCCGCACGCTCGAGGGCCGATGAAAGGCGGCGTGCCGGACGTGCTCGACGTGCTGCACCGCTACGCGCGCTCGTTCGATGCGATCAGTGACGAGCAAGACGCGCGTTACTCGGCATCCTCATTCGTGAGATGACTTCAGCTCGAAACGCGAATGGCCCGCCACGGTGACCCCGGTCGGCCGCTCTGTCCCCCCGGAGCGGCATCACGCGGCAGTGTAGGACCTGACAAGCGCTCGCCTATTGACCATCAGTGTGCCGAGGCGCTAGGTTTCGCGTTCTGCGGGGGACACCGACACGCGGCATCCACTTCCGGTCGCCCTGGCTGCCCGTTGCCGCGCCGAGTCACTGGCGAAACCGACCCGCGTCCATTCAGAGGTGCCCAAGTGCGGATCTACCTTTCTCGGCTCGTTCTTCTCATGATGCTCGTCGGTTCGATGCTCTTGCTGTCGGCTGGCTCGGTCGCTGCTCATTGCGTCCAGACCCCGGTCGGGCATGTTGATCTCGCGCCTGGCCACTTCGCCGCCGCCGGTGGACACAACAGTGCAATCCTTCACAGCGGCGGCACGGTGGGTCTGTGCGACCGCACGTCCCCGGAACTGAACGCGGCAGCACCGGACAACAACCCGGGCTAGCGGCACGCGCAGAGCGGTCGGCTGCCGCGCCAACGGCCGACCGTTCCACCCACCCACATAGGACCCTAGCATCGGCGCGGAGTCGTCCACGGGACTCCGAGGGTGATCCGTCGAACGCGGGAAGGGGCCGGGTCGTGTTGTCGGTGCTGAAGGTACCGGCTGCTTCCTCAACCCCGTCATCGGGCTGTAGGTATGAAGGAGCCGGGCCGCCTCCATTTCCCCAGAAGGCAGTCCGGCTTTGTGCTTTCCTCCACACTCCCAATTGCACGCCGCGTACCGGGCGCCCCCGCAAACGGGAGGTGCTCGGCCCCGAGTTCCCGCGCTGGCTTGGCTCGGACAGGCGAAACGCGCCTGACGTCGGCGAGCGGAAACCGCCGCGCGGCGTGCTGGCGAGCAGCTCGTCCATGATTCCCTCGAATGACCGCAGTGCGCCGGTTGGTAGACTCGCCCCGATGCCACGCCGGTCCGAGGCTGAGACTTCACCGCTGTTCGAGCCGCCGCAGGAAGGGGCCCCGCTCGCCGCCCGGATGCGTCCTCGAACCCTCGATGAGTTTGTAGGGCAGGAACACCTCGTCGGCCCAGAAGGGGCGCTACGGCGCGTTGTGGAGCGGGGACACCTGCCGTCAATCGTGCTGTGGGGCCCACCAGGCACGGGGAAGACGACGCTCGCCCGGATTCTGGCGCAGATGGTCGGCGGTCAGTGGCGTCAGCTCTCAGCGACTAGCGCCGGAGTCGCCGACGTTCGCAAGGTGATCGCCGACGCCCGCGCCCTACGCCAGCAGGAAGAGCGGATGGTGCTGTTCCTCGACGAGGTGCATCGGTTCAACAAGGCACAGCAGGACGCGCTCCTTCCGCAGGTGGAGGATGGCACCATATCCCTACTTGCAGCATCCACCGAGAACCCGTACTACGAGATCAACTCGCCCCTCCTGTCCCGCCTGCGGGTCTACCGCCTGGATCCGCTCGACGCCGATGCACTCGGCGCCATCGTGGACCACGCCCTGGCCGATGCGGACCGAGGCTTGGCCGGCCGCGTCCGGCTCAGCCCGGATGGACGCGCTGCGCTGCTCGACCTGGCGAGCGGTGACGCGCGCAGCGCGCTCAACATCCTCGAGGCCGCCGCGGCCGTGGTGCCCGATGGCGCGCAGGTCGGGCCCCAGGGCGTTGCCGAGGCGGCGCAGCAGCGGCTGCTTGCCTACGACCGGGTCGGCGATCAGCACTACGAGGCCGCGTCGGCCTTCATCAAGAGCATGCGCGGCAACGATCCCGATGCCGCGCTCTACTGGTGCGCCTCCATGGTGGCGGCAGGGGAGGATCCGACCTTTATCGCGCGGCGCATCGTGATCGCAGCGTCCGAGGAGGTCGGGAACGCCGACCCGCGAGCCCTCCAGGTGGCTGTGGCCGCCATGCAGGCGGTCGAGATGATCGGCCTGCCCGAGGCGCAGTACGCGCTGGCGCAGGCCGCTTCGTACGTGGCATCCGCACCGAAGTCCAATCGGGCGGGCGCGGCCTACTTCGCAGCCCTCGCCGAGGTCGAGGAGCACGGCCGCCTTCCGGTGCCGCTTCACCTTCGGCCGTCGGCCCATCGGCGTCTTACCCGCGAGCACGGCTACGGCAAGGGCTATCTTTACCCGCACGACTATGACGACGCCGACGTGGACCAGGAGTACCTGCCCGATGGCCTCGTTGGCCGCGTCTTCTATGAGCCGTCCGAGGAGGGCCTCGAGCTCAAGATCGGGGAGCGGCTGCAGCGCCTCCGCCGTCAGCGGCTCGCGGGCCGTCGAGGGCGGACCAGCGACGCCGAATAGCCGATCGTCAGCGCGAGGCGCTCCATCCGGGAATACGATCGGTCACGTCGATGAAGTCGTAGAAGTGGCGAACGTCGGCATGCGCATAGACGCGATCGGGCAAGAGTGCGAGATCGGCGCCGAAGAGGACGTTGAAGACGACCCGGAACATGTTCACGGGCGTGCGCGAGTCGGTCAGGCCCACCGCGTCCGCGTCGGCTCCCGGCAGCTGGACCGCGTTGAGGATGCGGAACTTGATCTCGAGCTCGTCCGGCGTCGCCTGCTCCCACTGAAAGGTGGCACCCTCCGCCGCGTAGCGCTCCGGGAAAGGTCCCTCGTCCGACTGGAGAATGATCACCGGCGCCTCGCTCGTTGGCCGCGATTGGATCTCGTCGACGATGCGGAGGATCTGCGAATTGGCGAATTCGACCTGCCGCACGTACTTCTCGTCCTCGCTGAGCCGGGTGCCGGCGGCTCCGAGCGGTCCACCGTCCCGATTGAACAAGTTCGGAGGATGCGGGAGGAGGACGTGCGCGAAGACGAACTTCGGCCCCGGAAGGGCGGGCACCTCCGCCATGCGCTCCAGCTGGTGGAGCGTGAAGTTACGCAGCTCTCCCATCGAGAACGGATCGTTCTCCTCCGGGCGACCCACGAACGCGCGCAGCAGCGTGGTGTCGAGAAGGCCCACCGAGAACTCGGAAACGCCCTCGTAGCGGAGGGTCAGGTCGGCGTCGACGTTGCTTCCGGTGGGGGACCACCAGCCGGGAACCAGCACGAACCGGTAGCCCAGCGCCTTGAGGGCGGTCGGAACGGCCAAGTGGCCCTGGAATCGTCGATTGATGACGCCCTGGTCGCCCGGATCCGCGGCCTCCGCATTCAGCTCATCGCCGTCCAGGTACTGCATGTTGAGCGTGCTCGTCAACGAGAGCCCCGTCTTGACGTAGTTCGCCACGCTGTCCCGCGCGACGTGGAACCCGCGCGCCTCCAGCTCCCCGAGGAACCGCTCGTTGTCGAAGCCAAAGTGACGGTCGAGGGTCGGCGAGCCCGCGTACCGATCGAACACGAGGTAGTAGATGTCGGGCCGCGCCTGCTCCTCGTCGCCGAGCAGGCCGCCGACGGAGTCCATCACCGTGCCGGCCGCGGTCCGCTTGATCGCGAAATCGCCGAGGCCGATCAGGGTGAGGACGAGCGGAATGGCTGCCACCAGGTTCAGGTAGCCGGTGGCCGACCGGGCCCGCACCCCGGAATGCCACGCGAGGAGCAGGCCGATGACCGCAGCCACGAGCCAGATCCAGAGCAGGATCGCCTGGTCGCCGATAAAGCCGCCCACCAGGTTCCACGCGTGACCGAATGAGAAGAAGGCGGCCACGAGGACGCTGGCCGCGATGCCGCCACGATGGATGTCCCGATACGCGACTGCCGTGATCGCGAGGAGCAGGCCTGCTCCGGCAAGCGCCGCGCAGAGCGGGAGCCAGAGCGCGTCGAAGGTCACCTGGTCGGCAGCGTTCTGGGTGAACAGGAAGAGAACGGGGTACGCCGCAAGGATCATCGGATGGAGCACCCAGCGATGCGGGCGCATCCCAGCCACCCCGTTCAGCGGCCGGGCACGCCGTCGCACCGCGAATTGGAGCGGCGCTTGAACCACTCTCGTCCGGATCTTCAACGGCTCATGGTGGCACAGGTCAGCGCCAGACCGAGACCACCAACCCGACGATCAGCTGCCCGACGGCGTGGTAGCCGGCAGTGATCGCGAACCAGGTCCACGGCGCAGGCCTGTTGGGGTCGAACACTGCGTCTCCGAGGGTATGCATGACCGAGATGCCGATGCCAACCACCAGGCCCAGCACGAGCCCGGTGCCCACGTCGTTGCTGCCCGTGGCGCGCGCGAGCAGTGCGATGGCGATCGCGATCACCGTGTACGCGATCGCCGGTACGGCGTACGTGGCGGCATTCATCTCCGGCGGCGTCCGTTCCGGGTCCCAGCCGATCGCCCGCTGCCACGGCCGCCCGAAGACGGCGGGGGAGTACCACAGGGCGCCGAGAGCGAAGTAGATCAACCCGCCCACGATCACCGCCAGCCAGTTCAGCTCACTGATGGCATCGAAGCTCACGGCATCCTCCGTCTTCGTTCCGGCGGCTCTTGCCCGTCGGTGGTGGCGCCCAGCCTAGCCGAGGAGGCAGCCGGTCGATCGGGATCACGGGGGCTTGACATCCCGCTTCACCTAGGTATAGTACTGATAGGTTATATAACCTACGAGTGATGGACATGCAGGTACCCGACACCCTCAGTGCGACGTTCGCGGCACTCGCCGACCCGACCCGGCGCGCGATCCTGGCTCGTCTCGCCGATGGCGAGGCATCGGTCAAGGATCTGGCTGCCCCCTTCGAGATGAGCCAGCCTGCCATCTCCAAGCATCTCCGGGTGCTGGAGCGGGCGGGGCTCATCGAGCAGGGACGGCGGGCGCAGTGGCGGCCTCGTCGGCTGCGAGCTGGTCCACTGCGGGACATCGC